>JAEWGK010000283.1 GCA_023388385.1 Actinomycetes bacterium
TCACCGACACGTCCGGACGCGCGATGGCGAGGGGAATACCCGGGAGCCCCGCTCCGGACCCGATGTCCGCCACGGTGGAACCCTCCGGAATAGCTTCCCCGACGACCGCGGAGTTCAGGATATGGCGAGACCACAGCCTCGGCACCTCACGTGGTCCGATGAGCCCGCGGACTGTCGCCACGTCGCCGAGCCAGCGATGATAGCGGCGGGCGAGGTCCACCCGCTCACCGAACATCGCCGCGACGTCTGCGACCGGCTCCGCAACCTCCATTCGCACCTGCTCCACCTCCGTGGCCGCGGACTCGGAGTCGCCGACTCTAGCGTCGTCGTTCGATACGGCTCGATGTTTCACGTGAAACCTCTCCTTCAGGCATCAGTGGCCATCCTGGGCATCCAGGGTCCCGGCCCGGGGTCACACATCCGATCAAACCACACCGATAGACCGATCCCCGCCACCAGGGAATAACATCGTTGAAATTCGACCCGGTTTGAGGACCCAGGAGGCACTCGGACCCGCCGCGGAGAGCTCGCACAGCGCCAACCGGCGAGACCGGTCCCTCACGGGACGGTCTCCGTGCGCGTAGCCGCACCACCGAGTCCCCAACAAACGGCACCGCCCGGCCCTTTGGGGGACCGGGCGGTCGGCGTGTGGACGGCGGCTCCTCAGCGCCTGCGCTTCTTCTTGCCGCGAACGGGCTTCTGGCCGGGCTTCGGCTTCGTCGGCGCCGGGTCATCCGCACCCGGCGTCGACGCCGAGCCTCCCGGCGATGCCCCATTTCCGGAAGCCCGCGAACCATCGGAGGCCTTCTCGGGGGAGTCCGCCTTCAGGTCGAAGTCACCGCGCTTACGCTCCTGGGCCGGCTTGCCACCTTTCTTCGGGTTGACCGGCTTCTGGCCGACCTTCGGCGCCAGCTTCTGCTGGGAGATGCGCTTGGCCTCCATCTCGGCGTCACGTTCCGCGCGCTCCTCGGCATCGAGTTTCGCGAAGATGTACTTCTGCTGGAAGAAGGTCCAGACGTTGTTGGTCACCATGTACACCAGCAGGCCGATGTGCCAGATGGCGCCCGAGACGAGGATCATGATCGGGATGAACCAGAGCATCAACTTGTTCATCATGTCCATCTGCTGGCCCATCATGCCCTCGGCGCGCTGCTGCAACCCCTCCTCCTGACGCCGGCGGGTGCGATCGACGGAGATGCGGGCGTTCATGTGCGTGGCGAACGCGGAGATGAGGATCAACGGGATGGCGACGATCAGGATGTTCGTCCGGGTAAAATCAACCGCGGAGCCCGGCGCCGTGAACGCCGCGTATTGGTCCTGGCCCATGCCGATCGAACCGGCGAGGGGGGCGCCGAACACTCGGGCTTCGAGGAACGAGCGGACCTCGTCAACGCCAAAGATGTAGTTCGGCGTCTCCCAGTTCTCCTCAACGGACATGCCGAGTTGACCGGTGCCCGAGCCCGTGCGGTTGAACGAACGGAGCACGTGGAACAGGCCGATGAACACCGGAATCTGGACGAGCATCGGAAGGCATCCGGCGAGGGGGTTGACCCCCATCTCCTTCTGCAGCTTCCGCATCTCCATCGCCTGCGCCTGTTGGTCGTTGGCATATTTCTTGCGGATCGCCTGCATCTGCGGCTGCATCTGCTGCATCTTGATGGCCGAGCGCTGCTGCTTGAGCATCGGCCGGAACAACAAGATGCGCAGCGTCACCACCAGCAGAACGATCGACAGCGCCCAGGTGACGCCGGAGGCCGGGTTCATGATCAGGCCGAAGGCCTGGTGCCAGAACCACAGAATGGCCGAAATCGTGTAGTAGACGAAATTGAGCACGGTCTTGGGTTACTCCTTGTGGGAAGTCCGGGGCACGCGCGACGTCGGGGCGGGGCCCCTTCGCCGACTGCGCGGGAGGCCGTCCACACGGGCCTTCCCCGAGGTTACCCGTGCATGCGGCGCAACCAGGCACCGAGTCCCGGGTAATCGCGGGGAACCGGATCCCAGCCCCCGGGGTGCCACGGGGCGCACCGCAGGATGCGCATGAGGGTCAGCCACCCGCCGCGCAGTGCACCGAAACGACGGATGGCGGTCAGGGCATACGCTGAGCACGTCGGCTCGAAGCGGCACGAGCCATGACCCTTCAGCGGCGAGATGCCGCTGCGGTAGACGAGGACGCCGCGCTCCAGCAGGCGCGCGGCCGGACCAGTGGCCTGTGGCTCCGGATCGGGGAAGAGAATCGCATCGGCGGCGCCATCTCCGGCACCGCCGTCGGCGCCTCCGCCACCGTCCGCCCCGCCGGCCCCGGCAACGTGGAAGCCGGGCAGGTGGCCGTCGTCACGCGAACCACCGCGGCGACGGTGGCCATCACCGCACACCGGCACCACCTGGATCCGGTACGGCCGCATCGAGCCCCGCCTTTCGCAGCGCGGAGGCGAGGTCCCCGGCGAGATCCGCCGACGTCGCCGTCGCGGACCGGGGGAGGGCGCGAATGACGAGATCGGCGTCCTCCGGAATGCACTGCAGCAGCTCGGCCGCCGCGTGGCGCAGACGCCGCGAGACCCGGTGGCGGGTCACGGAGTCGCCGACGCCCTTGGACACGATGAGGCCGACGCGCGGTCCGCCCTGGCGGGCGAGTGGCGCGTCGGCCTCATCGGTGCGCCGGACGTGCAGGACCAGATGCCTGCGTCCGACGCGGCGCCCCCGGCGCACCACCACCGTGAAGTCGGCGGCGCGGTGCAGTCTGTTCGATTTCGGGAGCACTGCGTGCCCGACTGCTAGGCGGTCAGGCGGGCGCGGCCCTTGCGGCGGCGCGCGGCGACGACCGCACGGCCGGAACGGGTGCGCATGCGGGTACGGAAGCCGTGCACGCGAGCGCGACGGCGGTTATTCGGCTGGAACGTCCGCTTGCCCTTGGCCACGGAAACCACTCCTTGAAGTTCGGTTGGACGATGGGAACCCCAGTGCGGCCGGGCGGACCCGGGCGCGCACGATACGGCGGGACGCCGGTGCGGGCGCCGTCGCTGCGGCGGGGACGCATCGGGCTCCGGGTGCGGCGCCTGAGCGCACGAGCCGGCCGCGATGCGATAGACCCGCTTAGGGTACGCGGCGCAACAGGCCGATTTCAAATCCGCGCGGGCCCGCACCAGTCCTCCCGCGCGGCAGCGGACGGCGAGATAAATCCCACATTCCTACTTTCCGGTAGGCGGATATCCCCAGTTCCCGGGGGTTATCCACAACCCTCGACCGCTGGTGGAGACTTGACGGCGCCATTCCGTGACGTTCAACCACACGCCGGAACCGCGACCCTGTGCGCCATACCCCCAGGTTGCGGGGTATTTCGACCCAAGTTGCCATGCAGTGAGGGGCCGTGGATAAACTTTGGGGACAACTCGCCCCAGAAGTTGTCCACATTTGTGCACATGATTGTGGAATACCTGGCACGCGCCGTGCCAGGGTGTGGACCCTCATGTCACCGGAACGTGCACGGGTCTCCGGCGGGCCGGAGAAGGTCGGCCGACGACGAGGGGGCCGGAAGGGGACCCCGCATGCCCCGCGTGGTCCGCGGACGCCGGCACCGACAGCGACAGGAGAACAATGACCGACGATTCCCGCGACTCCGCCGACTGGCACGCGATCGTCGATCGCGTGATCGAGGCCGCGGAAGAGGACGGCGCGCCGCTGTCGCCCGTCTCCCGGGCGCACCTGCGCTCCGCCGTCCCCGTCGGCCAGATGAGCGGCTTCATCCTGATCACGGTCGACTCCCGCCTGGCGAAGAAGTCGCTGGAGAATGACCTGGCCGACGCGATCGACCGGGCGATCCACGACCTCACCGGCCGTCCCATGCACATCGCCGTCGCCGTCGGCGACGACTCGGCCGCCGAGGACACCGTCTTCGAGGACGCCGCCACGCGCCCCGGGCCCTCCGCCGACCGCGCGCCCCGCAACGACGACCGCCGGGACACGGACGGATACGGACGGCGCGATGAGCGCGGCCCCCGCCGAGACGATGCCGTCGATCACGACGGCCGCTACGACGATCGCCGCGACGCACCCTACGGCGACCACTACGACGACCGCTACAACGACCCCCGCGGCGACGGCCGGCCGGACCGATTCCGCGAATACCGCGACGACCGCGGATTCGGCCGCCCCGGCGACGTCCGCCGCGACGGCTACGCCGATGATCGGTCCGACGACCGCTACGGCTACGACGGTCACCACGGCGACCGCTACGCCGACCAGCACCCCGACCAGCGCGGGGATCGGCGGGAGGCGTACCGGGAGGAGAACTGGCGGGAGGCCCGCGCCCGCCGCGCCGACGAGGCCGCCGACCGCCGCCACTACCCGACTCCGGGCCCCGGCCAGCAGCACGCCATGAACTTCGACGACCTGCGCCACGACGGGCGAGGCAACCGGGCGCGCCACGACGCCCGCGATGAGCGGGACACCCGCGACACCACCCCGAAGCGCCCGTCCCATCTGCCGGGCCGCCCGACCGAGGGCCCGGGCTCGGCTATCGCGCAGGCCTCGGACGCGCCGACGCTGAACCCGAAGTACACGTTCGACACGTTCGTCCAGGGCTCCCAGAACGAGCTTGCGTTCTCCGCGTCGATCGCCGTCGCGGAGGCGCCGGGCCGCTCCTACAACCCGCTGTTCATCGCGGGTGGCCCGGGCCTTGGCAAGACGCACCTGCTGCACGCGATCGGGCACCTGATCCACACGCTCTACCCGAACCTCGTCGTCAAGTACATGTCGTGCGAGGAGTTCGTGTCGGACTTCATCAACTCGCTGCAGGAGAAGCGGATGGAGGACTTCCGCCGCCGATACCGCGAGCTCGACGTGCTGCTGGTCGACGACGTCCAGTTCCTCACGGGCAAGGAGGGCACGCAGGACGAGTTCTTCCACACGTTCAACGCCCTGCACCAGGTCAACAAGCAGATCGTGCTCGCGTCGGACCGCCCGCCGGCCGAGCTACGCACGCTGGAGGAGCGCCTGCGCACCCGTTTCGAGTGGGGCCTCACCGCGGACCTGCAGGTCCCGGACCTGGAGACCCGCATCGCCATCGTCTCCAAGAAGGCGGAGATGGAGGGCATCCAGGTGCCGAGGGAGGTGCTGCACCTCATCGCCGAGCGCGCCCGCACGTCAGTCCGCAAGCTCGAGGGCGATCTGCTGCGCGTCACCGCGTACTCCGAGCTGCTGAAGATGCCGCTGTCGCTGGAGCTGGCGGAGGAGGTCCTCGGCGCCGACGAGGACGACGTCGAGCTGACCCCGGCCGCCATCAAGACCGCGACCGCGGAGTACTACGGCCTGACGGTGGCGGATCTCGAGGGCTCCGTGAAGCGCCGGCCCATCGCCAACGCCCGCATGATCGCCATGTACCTCACGCGGTCGCTGACGGATCTGTCGCTGGCGGCCATCGGCAAGGAGTTCGGCGGCCGCGACCACTCGACCGTCATCAACGCGGAGAAGAAGATCTCCGCCCGCCGCGGCGACGAGGCCGACCTCGATCAGGAGCTTGACGACGTGACCCGGCTCGCGCGCGACCGCGCCGCCGGCCGCTGACCGGCACCGGCGGACGGATCCGGGGCCGGTGGACAACTGGTGGAGATCCTGTGGGGGCCATCCCCGGATCCGGTGGACAACCTCCCCGGAAATGCGTTGTCCACAATTTCCGTGGATCAACCCACGTCCGGCCCACTGATCCATCCACACCCGGATCCCCGCGATGACCGGGTCGAATGACGGGAATCCACCGCGTCCACGCCCCCTATCACCGCTACTGCCATGATTTCCTCACCTCGAAGGGAAAAAGAAGAGGATGTGCGTTCCCCGGCCCGGTCCCGCGACCGCGTATCGCCGGGCGTTCGAACGCCCGGGGCCCGTCTGCGGTACGGGATACGGAGGCGTCGGCTGCTGGGGTACGGTTGCATTCATGGAATCCCCGCGCGTGCCACGCGTGGGCGCGCCCGCCGCATCCGCGGTGGCGGCGTACCGCATGCCCGCCGGCGTCCGGCGGGCCCGCCTCGAGCGGACCGGATGACGACAACGGATGAAGGGGCCTGGAGGGACGATGGAGCAGACCGACGTGCGCTTCCGCGCCGAAAAGGACGATCTCGCGGAGGCCGTCGGTTGGGTGGCGAGGAACCTCCCGACGCGCACGACGCAGCCAATCCTGCGCGGCATGATCTTCGACGCCGGGGACGAGGGCCTGGAGATCGCCGGCTACGACTACGAGGTCTCCACCCGGGTCCGCGTGCCCGCCGAGATCGAGACGCTGGGCCGCTTCGCGGTCTCCGGCCGCCTTGTCGCGGACATCGTGTCCAAGATGGCCAACAAGCCGATCGAGCTGCACTACGACGGGTCGAAGGTCCACCTGTCCTGCGGTTCGTCCCGCTTCGAGCTGCCGGCGATGACGCTGGAGGACTACCCGGCGCTGCCGGCGACCCCGGCGACGACCGCGACGGTCGACCCCGGGACGTTCGTCGAGGCCATCGGTCAGGTCTCCGTCGCCGCGGGCAGGGACGACACGCTGCCGATGCTCACGGGCATCCGCATGGAGAGCGATGGCGACGTCGTCACGCTCGCGGCGACCGACCGCTTCCGCCTGGCCGTGCGCACCTTCCGCTGGGACCCGGCGGGCGACGCCGCGGCTGAGCTGCTCATCCCGGCGAAGACGCTGGCGGAGACGGCGCGGTCGCTGGACGTTCATTCGACCGAGCCGGTGACGATCGCGGTCGGCGACGGTTCCGACGACCGCCCGGTCGGCGCCGATGGTCTGCTGGGCATCCTCGCCGGCGACCGCCGCACCACCACGCGCCTGCTCGACGCGGACTTCCCG
This sequence comes from Actinomycetes bacterium, assembly GCA_023388385.1. Classification (GTDB taxonomy): domain Bacteria; phylum Actinomycetota; class Actinomycetes; order Mycobacteriales; family Mycobacteriaceae; genus Corynebacterium. Next base: position 6,836 of record JAEWGK010000283.1, read on the forward strand.
AATTTCCGCCCGCTGCTGCCGAAGGAGCACACGTCGCTGGCGTCCATCGAGATCGAGCCGCTGCGCGAGGCCATCCGCCGCGTCTCCCTCGTCGCGGACCGCGGCGCCCAGGTGCGCATGGACTTCTCCGAGGGACAGGTGCGGCTGTCCGCGCAGGCGGAGGAGACCGGCCGGGCCGAGGAGGTCCTGGACTGCGCCTTCGTCGGCGAGCCGATGCTCATCGCGTTCAACCCGGGCTACCTGAACGACGGCTTGGGCGCCATCCACACCGATCGCGTCGTCATGGGCTTCACCCAGTCGTCCCGCCCGGCCATCCTCGTGCCGGAGCCGGAGCGGATGCCGGAGGCCGGCGTGGACGGCGCATATCCGACCCCGGAAACGGACTACACCTACCTGCTGATGCCGGTCCGCCTGCCGGGCTAGGCCGGGGAGGGGGCCCCGATGCACCTGCGGGCGCTGTCGATGCGCGACTTCCGGTCCTGGCGCGAGTTCGCCGTGGACCTGGAGCCGGGCATCACCGTGTTCACGGGACGCAACGGCTACGGCAAGACGAACATCGTTGAGGCGGTCGGCTACCTGTCGACGCTGTCGTCCCACCGCGTCTCCACCGACCCGCCGCTGGTCCGGGCAGGGGCGGAGAATGCGCGCATCTCGGCGACGGCGGTCAACGACGGTCGCGAGCTGACCGCGCACCTGCTCATCGCGCCCCATGCGGCGAACCTCGCGCAGTTGAACCGCACGCGGATGAAGTCGCCGCGGGAGATCCTCGGCACCGTCCGCAGCGTGTTCTTCGCGCCAGAGGATCTGGAGCTGGTCAAGGGGGAACCGGCGAAGCGCCGGCGCTACCTCGACGACCTGCTGGCCATCCGGCGTCCACGGCTGGCCGGCGCGCGCATCGAGTACGAGAAGATCCTGCGCCAGCGCAA
>JAEWGK010000213.1 GCA_023388385.1 Actinomycetes bacterium
CGCACCACCCGGTGCGCGGGGCCCGTCGACGTGCGGGGGCTAGGACAGGGAGCCCGACGGCACCGGCACGCCCTCCGGCAGGAGCGAGTCGATGTCGACGGAACCGAAGATGCCCGCGATGTCCGAGCTGTTCGGCAGCGGCAGCGGGAACTCCGGCAGCTCCGGCGCCGCCGGGAGCTCCGGGGCGGGGGCGGCGGGGTTCGTGCGCAGCACGCCCTGCGCCCAGTCGTGCAGCGGCGCGGTCTGGACGTGGACGTACAGGCCGGTCATGGTCGGCGGGACGACCGGGGAGTAGGAGATGCCCATGGACAGGACGCCGACGACGCGGCCGTCCTGGAAGATCGGGGAGCCGGAGTCGCCCTGCTGCAGGACGGTCGGCAGCGTGGTGCGGGTCATGTAGACGTCCTGCGCACCGTAGGTGTCCTCGGAGCCGTACTCCACGATCTCGACCGGGGCGGTCGGCAGCTTGCCGGTGATGCCCTGCCCCTGGGAGGACCAGCCGTAGGCCTGGGCGGTGGAGCCGGCCGGGACGCGATCGGCGGCGATCTCCGGGTAACGGGACAGGCCCATGTCCTCGGTGACGTGGATGAGGGCCATGTCGCCCGCGGGCGCGGTCTCCCACGCGTTGATGCGGAACATGCGCGTGTCCGCGCCCTGGCCGGTGGTGACGGTGCCGCCGAGGACGGCGCCGTCGACGCAGTGCTGCGCGGTGAGGACCCACTGCGGGGCGACGGCGGTGCCCGTGCACTCCGCCATGCCGTCGTCGTACGGGATGAGGAGGCGGACCACGGACTGGGCCTGCGCGTCGGCGGGGTCGGAGAACGGGGCGAACGCCAGGGCACCGGCGGTGCCGGCGCCGAGGCCGACGGCGCCGAGCGCCGCGGCGGCCGTCGCGAGGAGCTTGCGCAGCATGCGTGTTCCTTTCGGGAATGTTTCAGGTCCAGGAGTATCCCGGACATCCTACCCCGCCCATCGCGGATCCGTGCACGGGCGTTACGCTTCGCCGCATGAGCGACGCCCGCCCCCTGCGCACCCTGGCCATCCCCCGCGGCCCGCGGGCACTCGGCGTCCTCCCGGAACTCGCCGCAGCCATCGCCGGGGAGGCGACGTGGCTGCCCGTGCCGGAGGCCGACCCCGATCGCTCTGCGCTGCTCGCCCGGACGCAGCGGGCGGGCGAACCGGTGGCCGCGGACGTCGCCGTCGTCATGTGCACCTCCGGCTCCACCGGGGACCCGAAGGGGGCGCTGCTGACCGGCGCGAACCTCGCCGCCTCCGCGGACGCGACGCACGCCCGGCTCGGCGGGCCCGGACGGTGGCTGCTGGCGACGCCCGCCGACCACGTCGCCGGCCTCCAGGTCCTGCTGCGCAGCGCCCGCGCCGGATACGAGCCCGCGGCGATGGACCTGGCCGGCGGTTTCCGGCCGCGGGCGCTGGCCGACGCCATCGCGAGCATGGCCGGACCGCGGCGCTACCTGTCGCTCGTCCCCATGCAGCTCGCCGCGGTGCTGGCCGGCGGCGGGGAGGCCGCGGCGGCCGCCGCCGCCCTCGCCGAACTCGACGCCGTGCTCGTCGGCGGGCAGGCCGCCGACCCCGCGCTGGTCGCCCGCGCCCGGGACGCCGGGATCCGCTGCGTGACGACGTACGGCTCCTCCGAGACCTCCGGCGGCTGCGTCTACGACGGCGTTCCCCTCGACGGGGCCCGGGTGGGGCTCGACGACGGGCGCATCGTGCTGTCCGGCCCGATGGTCGCCCGCGGCTACCGCGACCCCCGCCCGGAGCTGGCCGATGGGGTGTTCCGCACCTCCGACGCCGGGGAGATCGGCGCCGACGGGCGGCTGCGGGTGCTCGGCAGGCTGGACGACATCATCATCTCCGGCGGGCTGAAGAACCACCCCGGCCCGGTGGAGGAGGCGCTGCTCGCCCTGCCCGGCGTCGACGCCGCCTGCGTCGCGGGCGTACCCGACGAGCGGCTCGGCCAGGCCATCGGCGCCCTGTACGTCGGCTCCGCCGAGCCCGACGACGTGCGCCGCCGGGCCCGCGAGGCACTGGGCGCCCACCGTGCACCGCGGCGCGTCATGCGGGTCGCGCGGCTGCCGCTGCTGCCGTCGGGCAAGGTCGACCGCCGCGCGGCCGCCGATATGCTGGACCGGTGACCGACTCCCGCCGCACCGCAACCTTCTCCGACTGGCTCGAGGGCGCCCGCCCCCACACCTGGGCCAACGCCGTCTCCCCCGTCGTCGCGGGCCTCGGCGCCGCAGCCGCCGCCGGCGACGTGTCCTGGATCCGGGCCATGCTGGCCCTCGTCGTCGCGTGGGCGCTCATCGTCGGCGTCAACTTCGCCAACGACTACTCGGACGGCATCCGCGGCACCGACGACAGCCGCTCCGGCCCGCTGCGCCTGACGGGGTCGGGGCTGGTCGCCCCCGGCGTCGTCAAGCGCGCGGCCTTCGGCTGCCTCGGCGTCGCGGCGGTCGCCGGCCTCATCCTGTCGCTGATGTCGGCGTGGTGGCTCGTGCTCGTCGGTGCCGCGTGCATCCTCGGCGCGTGGTTCTACACGGGCGGGCGGAACCCGTACGGCTACCGCGGGCTCGGCGAGATCGCGGTGTTCGTGTTCTTCGGCCTCGTCGCCGTCCTGGGCACGCAGTTCACGCAGATCGGTGCGGTGACGTGGACGGGCCTCGTCGCCGCCGTCGCCATCGGATCGATGTCCGCCTCCGTGAACCTGGCCAACAACATCCGCGACATCCCCACCGACGCCGCGACCGGCAAGATCACCCTGGCCGTGCGCCTCGGCGACCGCGCCTCGCGCCGCCTGTGGCTCGTCCTCGCCTGCGCACCGCTCGCCGCGTCGATCATCCTGGCGTTCCTGGCGACGCCGTGGGCGCTGCTCGGCCTCGTCGCCGCGCCGCTGCTGGCGATGGCCGCCCCGCCCGTCGTCACGGGCCTCGGCGGCCCCGCGCTCATTCCGGTGCTCGGGCTGACGGGCCGCGCGATGCTCACGTGGGCCGTCGTCACGGCCCTGGCGATCGGCCTCTAGACCTCGCGCTCGGCCAGGCGGCCGCGGACGTAGTCGCGGTGGGCGCGGCGGTTCGCGTCCCACTCCGCGACGCCCTCGTTCGCGCGCACCCGCAGCGGCGTGAAGAGCAGCATCGACGCCGGCAGCGCGATGATGAGGGCCAGGACCGCAAGCATCGCCATCGGCATGTGCACGTGCAGCAGCACGACGACGCCGACCAGCACCAGCAGGATGACGACGAAGAGCGCCAGGCGGGCCAGGCCGTAGATCGCCACGTCCTTCGCCGCCCGGCCACGCGACGACGACACGTCGGACCCGGTGGGGCGCTCCACGGAGCGGACTGCGGCTGCTGCTTCCTGCTTCTCCTCGTTCACGGCCCCGAGTCTAGTTATCCTGGGGTGGACGAGGAGGTGCCAGGTGGGCCGGATACTTCTGATCGTGCTCGTGATCGTCGCGATCGTGCTGCTGTGGCGGGCGTTCGGGCCCGGCTCGGCGGCACGGTCGTCCCGCGGCGCCGCCGGCCCCATCGGTCCCGACGACGACCCGGACTTCCTGTGGCGGCTGGACAAGCGCCGCTACGACGAGGAGCGGGAGCGCCGCCGCCGGGAGGACGGCGGCGGGTCTGCCGGAGACTAGGCGTCCCGGCCCCGCGCCAGCAGCTCCAGCAGGTACGCACCGTAGCCGGAGGCGAGCTGCGGCTCGGCGACGCGGCGCAGATCGTCGTCGCCGAGGAAGCCCATGCGCCAGGCGACCTCCTCCGGGCAGCCGATCTTGAGGCCCTGGCGCTTCTCGATGGTCCGCACGAAATCGCCGGCCGCCATGAGGTTGTCCACCGTGCCGGTGTCCAGCCACGCGGTGCCGCGCGGCAGGACCTCCACCGCCAGCCGCCCCTGCCGCAGGTACGCGAGATTGACGTCGGTGATCTCCAGCTCGCCGCGTGGCGACGGCGCGAGCCCCCGCGCGATCTCCACCACGTCCGAGTCGTAGAAGTACAGCCCCGGCACGGCGTAGTTCGACGTCGGCTCCCGCGGCTTCTCCTCGATGCGCGTCGCGACGCCGTCCGAGAACTCCACGACACCGTAGCTCTGCGGGTCCGCGACCCAGTGCGCGAAGATCGCGCCGCCGTCCAGGTCGCGGAACCGGCGCAGCCGGGTGCCGAGCCCCGCACCGTAGAAGATGTTGTCGCCGAGCACGAGCGCCACCGACTCGGAGCCGATGTGGTCCGCGCCGAGGATGAACGCCTCCGCCAGGCCATTCGGCTCGGCCTGCACGGCGTAGGAGAGGTCGATGCCGAAGCGGGACCCGTCGCCGAGCAGCCGACGGAACTGCGGGGCGTCCTCTTCGGTCGTGATGACGAGGATGTCCCGGATGCCCGCGAGGATGAGCGTCGACAGCGGGTAGTAGATCATCGGCTTGTCGTAGACCGGCACCATCTGCTTGCTCACCCCGAGCGTGATGGGCCGTAGCCGGGAGCCGGTCCCGCCGGCGAGGATGATGCCGCGCATCAGTCGTCGCCCATCGCCGTCGCCCAGCCATCGCGCAGCTGCTCCTCGAACTCCCGGCAGTCCGCCCACGTCGGAAGCCACCCGGCGGCGCGGGCCTCCGCCAGCGACGGGGCGGCCAGGTCGCGGTCGGACAGGATGGGCTCCAGCCCGCCGAGCAGCCCTGGCAGGTCCAGGCCCAGCTCCGGGTCCCGCGGGTCGACGCCGTGCTCGCGGTCCGGCGCGTAGGCGTCGGACAGCAGGTAGGACACGACGCTGCCCTCCTCCAGGGACACGAACGCGTGGCCGACGCCGATGGGCAGGTAGACGACGCGCTTCGCGTCGCCGCCGAGCTCCACGACGTGGTGCTCCCCGAACGACGGCGAGCCGACGCGCAGGTCGACGAGGACGTCGAGGACCCGGCCGTGCGGGCACGTGACCATCTTCGCCTGGCCCGGGGGCACGTCGGCGAAGTGCACGCCGCGGACGACGCCGGCGGCGGAGACGCTCATGTTGCCCTGCGCGGGCAGGAACGGATGGCCGGCAGCCTCCGTGAACTCGTCGGCCTTGTACCACTCGTGCAGGCCGCCGCGGGAGTCGCCGTGGACGACGGGCTCGAGGAGGAGGGCACCGGGGATGGGCAGGGGCTGGTACGGGTTCATGCCGCCCAGCCTAGCGATGCTCAGGCGCCGCGCCCGGCCGCCGCGTACCGCGCCTCGGCCGCCGCCGACGCCTCGCGCCACCACGCCTCGTTGGCCCGGTACCAGTCGACGGTGGCCGCCAGCCCCTCCCGGAACGACGCGTGGCGCGGCACCCAGCCGAGCTCCCGAGTCGATGCCGGGTCGATGGCGTAGCGGCGGTCGTGGCCCGGTCGGTCGGGAACGCGGACGACGTCGCCGCGGTCCCGGCCGAAGATCTCCAGCAGGTCGCCCGCGACGTCGATGTTCGACCGCTCGCCGTCGGCGCCGATGAGGTACGTCCGCCCGATCTCGCCGCGATCCAGGATGGCGTGGACCGCGTCGTTGTGGTCGTCGACGTGGATCCAGTCCCGGACGTTGCGGCCGTCGCCGTAAATGCGCGGCGCGCGGCCGTCGACGAGGCCGCAGATCTGGCGCGGGATGAACTTCTCCGGGTGCTGGCGCGGTCCGTAGTTGTTGGAGCAGTTGGAGATCGTCGCCGCCGTGCCGTGGGAGCGGACCCACGCGCGGACGAAATGGTCGGCGGCGGCCTTCGACGCCGAATACGGGCTCGACGGCCGGTACGGGGACTCCGGGGTGAACCGCGCCGGATCATCGAGCGCCAGGTCCCCGTAGACCTCGTCGGTGGAGACGTGGTGCAGGCGGACGCCGTGGCGCGTGCACGCCTGCAGCAGCGTGACGGTGCCGCCGACGTTCGTGGTGACGAATGGGCCGGCGTCGTCCAGCGAGTTGTCGTTGTGGCTCTCCGCCGCGAAGTGGACCACGGCGTCGT
>JAEWGK010000236.1 GCA_023388385.1 Actinomycetes bacterium
GAAGTGCAGGACCTCCATCTCGGACTGGGAGATGTCGGCGTGCTGGCTCGGCCGGTCGCCGAGGCGCCGGGTCGACGCCAGGAAGTCGTAGATGCCGGACGCGATCGCGCGGACGTCGCCCTGGGTGGCCGGGTCGCTGGGGGAGATGAGCCGCCGTCCGCGGGAGTCGGTCGTGCGGTCTGCGGGGGCGGAGTTCGTCATGGATGGCTCCTTTGGGCGGTCGGTTCTCGTGCGCCTCGGCGGGGTGTGCGTCGGCGGTGGATGGTGCATGGCGGCGGCCGGGCCCGGGTCGGCGGGGCCGGGGATCCGGGCTTGGTGCCCGAGGATATACGTTCCCCGCCGAAAGTCGTTTCTTTTGATAAATATGATGGACCCCGCCGAAAAATGCCAGGTGGGAAATGGTTTCGCTGCGGGGGTGGGTTTACCCCGTGCGGGCCGGCGGGTGTACCCGCGGCGAAGCCCGGGTGACGCGGGGGTTGCGCGTGCCGTGCGTGACGACGCCCCGGCCGTCAGACGGCGTAGTCCACGATGACGGGGGCGTGGTCCGAGCAGCCCTTCCCGATGCGCTCGTCGACGTCGATGAACCCGCCGGCGGCCGTTCCGGCCAGGGCAGGGGAGGCGAGCTGGAAGTCGATGCGCATGCCCTGCCCGCGGTCGAAGCGGCCCGCCTGGTAGTCCCAGTAGGTCCACCCGCCCTCGGTGAAGCGGCGGGTGACGTCGACGAATCCGGCGTCCTCCAGCGCCGCGAAGGCGTCGCGCTCCGGGGCGGTGACGTGGGTGCGGCCCTCGAAGAAGCCGATGTCCCACACGTCCTCGTCCCGAGGCGCGATGTTGAAGTCGCCGACCAGGACGGCCCGCAGATCGGGGTCGGCGGCCAGCGCGGCGCGGCAGCGGCTGGCCAGCGCCTCCAGGAACCGCAGCTTGTAGTCGTAGTGGCGGTCGCCGATCTCCCTGCCGTTGGGGACGTAGAGGGAGTGGACGCGCACGCCGCCGCACGTCGCGGCGATGTGGCGGGCCTCGGGAGGCTGCTCCGCGTCGGGGTCCTTGGCGAAGCCGGGTTGGCCGCCGAAGCCCGCGCGGACGTCGCCGAGCCCGATACGGGAGGCGATGGCCACGCCGTTCCACTGGTTCAGGCCGTGGTGGGCGACCTCGTAGCCGGCCTCCCGGAACGCCTCCTCCGGGAATTGGTCGTCCCGGCACTTCGTCTCCTGCATCGCCAGGACGTCGATGGACTGCCGCTTCAGCTCGTCGACGATGCGGTCGATGCGGGGACGGGCGGAGTTGACGTTCCACGTGGCGAGGCGCATGGGGCCAGGCTACCCGGGGCCGCTCGGTGCCCGGGCCCCTCCCGCGCCCGCAGGGTCTGCCGACGCCGCGACCCGCGGATCACGGAGCGCACCGCCCGCGCCGCCGAGTTCGGGGGCTACGAACCCGACGTGGCCGACTGCGCCGCGGTCCCGCCGTCCCCCGTCCACGTCGCGTAGCGGTGCCGGTGGTGCTCGGCGAAGCCGAGACGCCGGTACAGCGCCGCGCCGGCCTCGTTGCCCGAGACGACCTGCAGGTACACGGCATCGGCGCCGTGCGCGGCGCCCCAGTGCATCATGTGCAGGCCGAGCAGCGTCCCGAGGCCGCGGCGGCGGAGGTCGGGTGCGACCTCCACGGCGGAGAAGCCGAGCCACCGCCGCCCGTCGTCGGACTCCGTCAGGGTGCCGCGCGTGATGGCCACCGTGCGGCCGCCCAGCGTGAGGCGGCCGAAGGACATGCGGCCGTCGATGTCGTCGACCAGCAGCTCCAGCGCCCGCCGGGGCAGGGCGCGGCCGCGGAAGTGGTAGAGGGACAGCCATTCCTCGTCGGGACGGTCGAGGACCTCGGCGACGACGTCGTCGCGCACCTCCAGCGACGCGGGATCCGGGAGATCCGCGCAGCTGCGGGTCATGACGACGATGTCGGGGCCGATCTCCCAGCCGGGGCCGCGTACCAGCGCCTCGGCGGGCCGGCAGATGCGGTCGGGCACGGCGATGCGCACGGGGAGATCGTGGCGGGCGTAGAAGGCGCGTATCTCGTCGAGCGGCACCGGCGTCGACGACGCGGCGGGCAGCACCGGCAGCGCGGAGTTGGATCGCTCGGTGATGCCGTCGCCGGCGCGCAGCAGCCAGGGTCCCGCGATGCGGTGCTCGATCCCGGGGAAGGCCTTCGCGGTCGCGGCCTCGACGGCGCGGATGTCGGAGTTGCGGACCATCCGCTCCGGCAGGGCCTTGATCACCAGGACGCGCATGCCCGTGAAGTCGACGGGCTCGCCGTCGCCGCGGACGCCTCCGCGGCCCTGTGGCCGGACGACGAGCGGATCGAGGGACTCCACGTGGCCGATGACGTCGGTGACCTTCTGCCCGGACCCGGCGGCCTCGGTGGCGTCGAGCTCGCGGCGCACGACGACGCGGGTGCCGACCCGGACGTCGCCGCTCCAGCGGGACACCGGCAGGGAGCCGGGGCCGGCGGCGGGGTACTCGGAGGGGCCGGCGCCGGTCACCGCGCGTCCTCCCACGAGTCGTCGGGGTCGTCGTGGCCGAACGGGTCGGGGTCGACGCCGGGCGTCCACGTGATGCCGCCCTCGGTCCACCGGTTCCTCTTGATCTCCTTGCGGGCGCGGCGCCTCCAGCGGCCCGTGAGGACGTCGGTGTACAGCAGGCCGTCCAGGTGGCCGACCTCGTGCTGCAGGCAGCGGGCCAGCAGGCCGGTGCCGTGGACGGTGACGGGCTCGCCGTTTTCGTCGACACCGGTCACCGTCGCCTCGGCCGCGCGGTTGGTGGGGAAGCTGTAGCCCGGCACAGACAGGCAGCCCTCGTCCTCCGAGCCGTCGTCGGCGGGCATGGTCTCCGGGATCGCGCTCGTCGTCAGCACCGGGTTGATGACGCACCCGCGGTGGTCGACGCCGTCGGCGTCCGGGCAGTCGTAGACGAACAGCCGCTTGCCGACGCCGACCTGGTTCGCCGCCAGGCCCACGCCGTGCGCGGCATCCATCGTCTCGTACATGTCGCGGATCAGGTCCGCGAGGTCCGCGACCGGCTCCGTGACCGGCGCGGTCGGGGTGTGCAGCACGGGGTCGCCGGCGACGACGATGGGGAGGATTGCCATGTGCCAAGGGTACCCCCGGGCCCGCCGGGGCCCACGTGCCCCGGTGGGCGCCCGCGTGCGGGGTGCTGGTTGGATGGTCGCATGAGCGGAGACGAGCGGGTGCGTGACGACGCCCCGGGCGGCGCGGCCCCCGCGCCGCGCATCGAGGGGGACACCGGCGGGGTCGATCCGGAGCTGGGCTGGCGCATGCTGCGCTTCGAGTCCGGCCGGTTCCTCGGCCGCCGCGATCGAGCCTATGGCGCCGGTGCCCGCGAGGAGGCGGTGCGCGCGGAGTTCGGGATGTCGCCGGTGCGCTACCACCAGCTGCTCAACCGGCTGATCTCCTCCGCCGGCGCCGAGGCCCACGACCCGGTGACGGTCCACCGGCTGCAGCGCATCCGCGACGGCCGGACGGCGTGAGGCGGGGCGCTCCGGAGGATGCCCGGTGGGGCGCGGCGGGGCGCTCCGGACCCCGCGGCCAGTGCACTTTTTTAACACCAGTCACACCCGTAAATACGCGGCACTCATGACCACCCATTACGATGTCCCCTGTGAGCGATCGGAATGACACTCCCCTGAACGGCGACAGCGGCCGCCACCGCATTGAGGACTACGACTACTT
>JAEWGK010000239.1 GCA_023388385.1 Actinomycetes bacterium
CCGGCCGAATCCCCGTCGTCGACGGGGCCGAGGGGCAGGAAGTAGGCGGGTGCGTTCATGGACGAAAGGGTAGCGCCGCGGGCGTGCCGCACGGCCGGATTCGCCACGGCGGGGGTAATCCCGGCCGTCCGCGACACGCTCCCGGCGCGCCCCGCGAGTCGCCGACACCGTGCCCGCCGACCGCTCCGGCGCCACGCTGCGGCCATCCACGCCGGGGCGATCCCGGGCCGGGCGGGCACCGGGGCCTCCGGTAAGTTCATGCACGTGATGAAGGCGATCCTGTGGGACATGGACGGAACACTCGTCGATACCGAGCCGCTGTGGGAGCGTGCCGGCAACCGGCTGGCCCACGAGCTCGGGGCGGCGCCGGGGACGGAGCTGTCGCCCGGGGCACGGCAGCGCACCATCGGCGGCTCCGGCCCGAACACCGTCCAGGTCATCGCGGAATACATCGGCGTGGAGCTGGACGACGGCCAGGTCGCCGCCGCCGTCGATCTCCTCTTCGAGCTGTTCACCGATGAGATGCGCGCCGGCAGCGCCCCCATGCAGCCGGGCACCGCCTCGCTGCTGCGCGAGACCCGCGACGCCGGGTTCCCGTCCATCCTGGTGACCAACACGGTGCGGAGCCTGGCCGGGGAGGGCATCGCCGTCATCGGCCACGACCTGTTCACCGCAACGCTGTGCGGTGACGAGGTCCCCGCCGGCAAACCCGCCCCGGACATCTACCTGCGCGCCGCGGAGATCGCCGGCGTCGCCCCGGATGACTGCCTGGCCGTCGAGGACAGCCTCACCGGTACCGCGGCCGCCGTCGCCGCGGGCTGCCGCGTCCTGGCCGTCCCACCGGGGGACCACGGGGAGGTCGCAGACGGCGCCACGCGCCTGGCGGAACTCACGGGCCGCGCGGACCTCGGGGGCATGACGCTGGCGGATCTCGCGGACCTGCACGCCCGGCTCGGGGGTGGGGTCGCGCGCTGACGCCGCCGTCCCCGGCGCCCGGCGCACCGCGGCCCGAGGCCACGCGGCCCGAGGCCACGCGGTCCGGCGGCGGGACGTGTGGAACAATGTCCCGCGTGAAGGACTTTGACACCCTGTACCAGGAGCTGCGCGCCCGGGCCGAGGAGCGCCCCGAGGGCTCGTCGACGGTGGAGATGCTCGACAAGGGCGTGCACGCCCAGGGCAAGAAAATTATGGAGGAGGCCGGCGAGGTCTGGCTCGCCGCCGAGTACCAGTCCGACGACGAGCTGGCGGAGGAAATCTCGCAGCTCATCTACTGGCTCCAGGTCATCATGGTCGGACGCGGGCTCACGCCCGAGGACGTCTACAAGTTCCTGTAAGCGCGACCCCGCCGGAGGGTCGCCCCGCACCGTCGTCACGCACGAACCCCACCCCGCACCCAGCGCACGAAAACGCCCCGACATCCCCGGAAGAGGAGAATCCCGCCCCATGCTCCGCGTCGCCGTCCCCAACAAGGGCTCGCTGTCCGAGTCCGCCCTCGACATCCTCAAGGAGGCCGGCTACCCGGGCCGGGGGGACCACAAGCGCCTGACCGTGCGCGATGAGGACAACGGGCTCGAGTTCTTCTTCCTGCGCCCGAAGGACATCCCGATCTACGTCGGCAACGGCCACCTGGACCTGGGCATCACGGGCCGCGACCTGGCCGGCGACTCCCTGGCCCCGGTGCAGGAGGTGCTCACCCTCGGCTTCGGCGCCTCGACGTTCCGGTACGCCGCCCCGGCGAACGAAGAGTGGTCCATCGCGACCCTGGAGGGCAAGCGCATCGCAACCTCGTACCCGAACCTGGTGCGCAAGGACCTGAAAAAGCGCGGCATCTCCGCCGAGGTCATCCGCCTGGATGGCGCGGTGGAGATCTCCATCCGCCTGGGAGTGGCCGACGTCATCGCGGACGTCGTCTCCACCGGGCGCACGCTGCGCCAGCAGGGACTCGCCCCGTTCGGCGAGCCACTGGTGGCCTCCGAGGCCATTGTCGTCGCGCACGAGGACCGCGAGCTGGGGGAGGACGCGATGGTGTTCCTCAACCGCCTCACCGGCATCCTGCACGCGAAGAACTACGTGATGCTCGACTACAACATCACCCGCGAGGGCCTCGCCGAGGCCACGAAGCTCACCCCGGGCCTGTCCAGCCCCACCGTCTCCCCGCTGGCGGAGGACAACTGGGTCGCCGTCCGCGCGATGGTGCCGCGGAAGAAGGCGAACCCGATCATGGACGAACTGGCGAAGCTCGGCGCCCAGGCCATCCTGGCCTCCGACATCCGCATCGCGCGCATCTGACGGGCCCGAGCGCACCGGTGCCCGCCGTCTGCGGCACCCGGCGCACAGCCGCGCGCGTCGTCCGCCCCCGGCCGCCCCTCCCTCCGGAAGGGCCGGCTGGGGCGGCGTTCGTTTTCGGTGGCTAACCTGGGAGTGCCGGGGTCGCCCCCGTCCGCCCGCCGGGCGACACCCGGGCAGCGGCGAGCCCCGGCGACGACCCACGAGGACGCGCATGACCCCCACCACCCGCACCGAAACCGACCTGCTGGGCTCCAGGGAGGTGCCGGCCGACGCCTATTACGGCGTGCACACCCTCCGCGCCCGGGAGAACTTCCCCATCTCGCGCACGACGGTCAACGACCTGCCGCACCTCATCCGCGGCATGGTGATGGTGAAGAAGGCGACGGCGATGGCGAACCGCCGCGTGCACACCATCCCGGGCGACGTCGCCGACGCGATCATCCACGCCTGCGACGAGGTCCTGGAGCACGGCCGCTGCATGGACCAGTTCCCCATCGACGTCTTCCAGGGCGGCGCGGGCACGTCGGTGAACATGAACACCAACGAGGTCATCGCGAACCTGGCGCTGGAGCACATGGGCTTCGCCAAGGGCCGGTACGACGTCGTCAACCCCAACGACGACGTCAACCAGTGCCAGTCAACGAACGACGCGTACCCGACGGGCCTGCGCCTGGCGCTGCACATGGCCGCGCAGGGTCTCATCGTGAAGCTCGACCTGCTGGAGGCGGAGCTGCACGAGAAGGGCGACGAGTTCAACGACATCATCAAGATGGGCCGCACGCAGCTGCAGGACGCGGTGCCGATGTCGCTGGGCCAGGAGTTCCACGCATTCGGCAACAACTTGTCGGAGGAGAGGGAGCGCATCGCGCGATCCGCGGACCGGCTGCTGGAGATGAACCTCGGCGCCACCGCGATCGGCACCGGCGTCAACGCGCCGTCGGGCTACCGGGAGGCGGTCATCCAGGCGCTGCGCGAGGTCTCGGGCCTGCCCGTGTCGTCGGCCCGCGACCTCGTGGAGGCGACGAGCGACACCGGCGCGTACGTCAACACGCACGCGACGCTGAAGCGCACGGCGATGAAGCTGTCGAAAACGTGCAACGACCTGCGCCTGCTGTCGTCCGGCCCGCGGGCGGGACTCAACGAGATCAACCTGCCGGAGTTGCAGGCCGGCTCGTCGATCATGCCCGCGAAGGTCAATCCGGTCATCCCCGAGGTGGTCAACCAGGCCTGTTTCAAGGTCTTCGGCAACGACCTGACGGTGTCGATGGCGGCGGAGGCCGGCCAGCTGCAGCTGAACGTCATGGAGCCGGTCATCGCGCAGTGCCTGTTCGAGACCATCAGCCTGCTGTCCAACGCCGCCGACGTGCTGCGCACGCGGTGCGTCACCGGCATCACGGCCAACGCGGACGTGTGCCGCGGGTACGTGGAGAACTCCATCGGCATCATCACGTACCTCAACCCGATCATCGGCCACGCCGCCGGCGATCGCATCGGCAAGGAGGCCGCGCGCACCGGCCGCTCCGTCCGCGAGCTCATCCTCGAGGAGGGCCTGCTGGACGAGGCCCAACTGGACCGCATCCTGTCCACCGACAACCTCATGCACCCGGAGTACCTGGGCACCCGCTACGTCGACGGACGCACCCGCCTGCAGGAGCTGGGCCTGGAGGGCATGGCCGCCGAGGACGCGGATCCGGGCGCCGGCCAGTAGCGCGTCAGCGCGTCCCGGCGGCGGCGTGCCCGGCGCGTTCGGTCAGTCCCCGTACGCGCCCGGCCAGCCCGGGTACTCCGGCGGGGTGCCGCCGTGGGCCGGGCAGTAGTCGTCGCGGTAGGAGCACCACCCGCAGAGCTTCGAGGTGCGCGGCGCGAAGTCGCCGAACTCACCGTCTCGGACGATGTCGGCCCACAGCTGCGACAGCTCGACCTGGAACCGCTCCAGTTCGCGGGCGTCGGGGACGTGGACGAGATCGTCGGCGACCTTGAGGTACATCAGGCGCAGCTGATCGGGGATGCGACCGGTGAGCCGCCAGTAGACCAGCGCGTAGAAGCGCATCTGGAACATCGCCTCGTCCTGGAATCGCGGCGAGGGCTTCCTGCCCGTCTTGTAGTCGACGATGCGGACCTCGCCGGTGGGGGCGACGTCGATGCGGTCGATGAAGCCGCGGGCGGGCACGTCGCCGAGGCGAATCTGGACGAAGCGCTCGAGCTCGGCGGCGTCGAAGCCGGCCGGGTTCTCCAGCATGAAGTAGCCCTTGAGCAGGCTGCGGCACTCGACGAGGAATCCGTACAGCTCGTCCTCGGGGACGAGGTCGGCGAGTTCCGAGTCCGCGTCGCACATGCGGGCCCATTCCGGCTTGAGCATGAGGACGGAGCCCGGATAGGTCCGCTCCTCCCGCGGCAGGCCGTGCATCCGCTCCAACACGGCGTGGACGAGGGTGCCCTTCACCTGCGCGACGGTCTTCGGCTCCGGCAGCCGATCGATGGCCCGGAACCGGTACTTCAGCGGGCACTGCCGGTAGTCGTTGGCGCGGGAGGGGGAGAGGGCGAGCTTCGTGCGGCTGGAGGCGTCGGGCATAATCACCCAGCGTAACGGGGAGGGGATCAACCGACGAGGGAAGGCGGGCCATCTCATGGCGCACAGCGGACCGTTCCAGGTGGGCGACCGCGTCCAGCTGACCGACGGCAAGGACCGGAAGTTCACCATCACGCTCGAGCCGGGCGCGCGGTTCTTCACCCATCGCGGGCCGATCGCGCACGACGACATCATCGGCTCGGAGGAGGGCACGACCGTCGAGTCCGGCGAGGGCACGACGTACCTGTGTCAGCGCCACACCCTCATGGACTACGTGCTGTCCATGCCGCGCGGCGCCGCCGTCATCTACCCGAAGGACGCATCGCAGATCCTCGTCGAGGGCGACGTGTTCCCCGGTGCCCGGGTCCTCGAGGCCGGAGCCGGCTCCGGCGCGATGAGCCTGTACCTGCTGCGCGCCATCGGCCCGGAGGGCGAGCTCATCTCCTACGAGATCCGCGAGGACCATCTGGACCACGCCCGCCGCAACGTCGCGGAGTTCCACGGGGGCGAGGAGCCGGTTAACTGGAGCCCGCGCCTGGGCGATGTGAAGGAGGTCACCGTCGACGACCTCGGCGGCCCCGTCGACCGCGTCCTGCTGGACATGCTGGAACCGTGGGAGTGCCTGGGCACCGCGAAGGACGTGCTGCGCCCCGGCGGCGTCCTCATCGGCTACGTCGCCACCGTCACCCAGCTGATGAAGGTCATGGAGGGCATCCGCGCGCTCGGCTGCTTCACGGAGCCGCGCGCGTGGGAGACCATCGTCCGCGACTGGCACGTCGTCGACTTGGCCGTGCGGCCCGTCCACCGGATGCAGGCCCACACCGCGTTCCTCATCGTCGCCCGCAGGCTCGCCGACGGCGTCCGCGCCCCGCGCCCGCAGCGCCGCAATCGGAGGTAGGAGCCGCACCTGCGCAGCGCTCGCAGCGCCGCAATCGGAGGTGGGCGCGTCGCCACGCCCCGCCCGTCGGTAGGGTTCAGTTCATGACCCTTCCGAGCGACGAGAACGGCCGGACCGGCGGAACCGGGGACGGCATGACCCGGGGCGGCGACGCCCCCTCGACCTCCGGCGGAGGCGGCGAGGACCTGGTCCGCCAGGCCAACGCGCGACACCGCGAGGCGCTGACCAACCTCCGCTCGGTGGAGCAGAAGAACCGCGTGCTGGCGGCGCGCAACGACAAGCTCGTCGCCGCGCTGCGCGAGTCCCGCGACCAGCTGGCCCGCCTGCAGCAGGACCTGGAGGAGATGACGGCGCCGCCGTCGACCTACGGCATCTTCCTGGAGCCGGCGCCGGACGGCCGCAGCGCCGAGGTCTTCACCGGCAACCGCCGCATGCGGCTGCCCGTGCTGCGCTCCCTGCCGATGCGCGAGCTGCGCCCCGGCGCGCAGGTGCGCATCTCCGACGGCGCGCTCGTCGTCGAGGACTGCGGCTACCCGGACAGCGGCGACCTGGCCGTCGTCCGCGAGACGCTCGCCGACGGCGGCCGGGTCCTGGTCGCCGACCACCACGGCGACGAGTTCGTGGTGAAGCTCACCGCGGAGCTCACCCCGCGCGCCGGCGACACGGTCCTCATCGACCGCCGCGCCGGCCACGCCTTCGAGGTCATCCCGAAGGCGGAGGTGGAAAACCTCGTGCTGGAGGAGGTGCCGGACGTCGAGTACTCCGACATCGGCGGCCTGTCCGACCAGATCGAGCAGATCCACGACGCGGTGGAGATGCCGTTCGTCCACCCGGAGCTCTACCAGGCCTACGATCTGCGGCCACCGAAGGGCGTGCTGCTCTACGGTCCGCCCGGCAACGGCAAGACGCTCATCGCCAAGGCCGTCGCCAACTCCCTCGCCCGCAAGATCGCGCTGTCGCGCGGATCGACGGAGGCGGAGGCGCGCCGGGCCCGTTCATACTTCCTCAACGTCAAGGGCCCGGAGCTGCTCAACAAATTCGTCGGCGAGACCGAGCGCCAGATCCGGCTCATCTTCGACCGTGCCCGCGACATCGCGGATGACGGCAGGCCCGTCATCGTCTTCTTCGACGAGATGGACTCCATCTTCCGCACCCGCGGCTCCGGCGTGAGCTCCGACATGGAGAACACCGTCGTCCCGCAGCTGCTCAGCGAACTCGACGGCGTCGAGGGCCTGGAAAACGTCATCGTCATCGGCGCGACGAACCGCGAGGAGATGATCGACCCGGCCATCCTGCGCCCGGGCCGCCTGGATGTGAAGATCCGCATCAACCGGCCGGACGAGCAGGCGGCGAAGGAGATCTTCGCCAAGTACCTCGTCCCCGAGCTGCCGTACGCGGAGGAGGAGCTCGCCGCCCACGGCGGGGACGCCTCCGCGGCCGCCGCCGACCTCATCGACCGCACGGTCGAGCGCATGTACGCGCGGACCGCGGACAACGAGTACGTCCGCATCCGCTACGCCGACGGCACCGACGAGATTCTGTACTTCCGCGACGTCAACTCCGGCGCCATGATCGCCAACGTCGTCGACCGCGCGAAGAAGTACGCCATCAAGGACGTCATCGCCGACCGCCCCGGCGGCATCCGCGCGAGCCACCTGCTTGACGCGGTGCGCGAGGAGTTCCTGCAGAACGAGGACCTGCCGAACACGTCGAACCCCGACGAGTGGGCCCGAATCTCGGGCCGGCCGACGGGCCGCGTCGTCGACGTGCAGGTCATCCAGCACGACCGGGCGGCGGACGGCGCCGCGACCGAGGGGAAGTGACGCGCATGACCGGCACGCACCGCATCATCGGCACCGAGATCGAATACGGCATCTCCACTCCGGCGACGCCGCAGGCCAGCCCGATCCTCACCTCCACGGAGGTGGTGAAGGCCTACGCCCGCGCCCACGCCCCCGCGTCTGGCAAGCGCGCCCGCTGGGACTACGAGCCGGAATCGCCGCTGCGCGACACCCGCGGCTACGACCTGCGCCGCTACCGCATGACCCCGGTGGTGGACCCGGACGCCATCGGCGCGGCGAACATCATCCTGGACAACGGCGCCCGCTTCTACGTCGACCACGCGCACCCGGAGTACTCCGCCCCGGAGACGACGTCGCCGCTGGCCGCCGTCATCGCGGACCGTGCCGGCGACCGCATCATCCTCGAGGCGGCGAAGCTGGCGGCGGACTCCGGCGAGCTGCCGGAGGTGCGCATCTACCGCAACAACGTCGACGGCAAGGGCGCCTCCTACGGCGCGCACGAGAACTACCTCATCCGCCGCGACGTGCCCTTCGAGGCATTCGCCGACGCGCTCGTCCCGTTCTTCGTCACCCGCCAGGTCTACGCCGGCGCCGGCCGCGTGGGGCTCGGCGAGGCCGGCCAGGAGACGACCGCCGACGCGGGCTTCCAGATCTCCCAGCGCGCCGACTACATCGAGACCGAGATCTCGCTGGAGACGACGCTCAACCGCGGCATCATCAACACCCGCGACGAGCCGCACGCCGACGGCGAGCTGTGGCGCCGCCTCCACGTCATCATCGGCGACGCGAACATGAGCGAGACGGCGACGTTCCTCAAGCTCGGCGCGACGTGCCTGGTGCTGTCGGCCATCGAGGACGGCGTCGACTTCTCCGACCTGGCCCTGCGCGAGCCGGTCAAGGACGTTCGCCGCGTCTCCCGCGACCTGACGTGCACGGCGAAGCTGCAGCACGACGACCACGTCACATGGCGCACGGCGGTGGAGATCCAGCGCGAGTACCTGGAGCGCTGCGCGCGCTACGACGACGACGGCGAGGTCGCGCGGCTGTGGGGCGAGGTCCTGGACCTGCTGGCCGACGACCCGCGGAAGACCTCCCACCTGCTGGACTGGACGGCGAAGCTCGGGCTGCTCGACGGCCTGCGGGCCCGCGCCGGCGGCGACTGGCGCCACCCGAAGTTGGCGCTCGTCGACCTGCAGTACGCCGACATCGACCCGGCGCGCGGGCTGCACCGGGCACTGGAGCGCCGCGGCAGCATGCGTCGGCTGACGACGGAGGAGCAGGTCGCCCACGCAGCTGCGCACCCGCCGGAGGACACCCGCGCGTTCTTCCGCGGCGAACTGCTGCGCCGGTTCCCGGATGACGTCGTCGCCGCCAGCTGGAACTCCGCGATCGTCCGGGCCGGCGGCCCGGAGACCCGCGGCGGCGACCGCGACGACACCGGCGATCTGGTGAAGATGCGGTTCCAGGGGCTGGCATCCCACACGCGGGAGGAGGTCGGGGGCATCCTGGAGGAGGCCGCCGACGCCGCGGATCTCATCCGCAGGCTGCGCGGGCGGGGCCTGGCCGGCCTGCACTGACCACGAACGACAACGACCACACGACATACCACGACGAGGAGGCCATCATGGCGGACATCACGGGCGCCCAGATCCAGGGCGGCGGAGCCGGCGGCGGGGACGAGGAGCAGGACACGGCGGGCGGCGGCGCCGGCGGCGGTCAGGTACAGGAGAGCATCGCGGCGACCGACGATCTGCTCGACGAGATCGACGGCCTGCTGGAGTCCAACGCGGAGGAGTTCGTCCGCTCCTACGTCCAGAAGGGCGGCGAGTAGGCCGTGGCCCTGGTCCGGCGCATCACCGGCATCGAGACGGAGTACGGCGTCACCTGCACCCTCGACGGGCAGCGGCGCCTGGGGCCGGACGAGATCGCCCGGTACATGTTCCGCCCCGTCATCGAGGAGTTCGGCGCGACCAACATCTTCCACGCCGACGGCGGCCGCCTGTACCTCGACGTCGGCGCGCACCCGGAGTTCGCCACCGCCGAGTGCGACGATCTGGACCAGCTCATCGCCCACGACCGGGCGGGCGCGCGCATCATCGACGGCCTGGCCGCGCGGGCGGAGGAGTCCCTCGCGGCCGAGGGCATCGGCGGGAAGGTCTTCCTGTTCCGCAACAACGTGGACATGGCGGGCAACAGCTACGGCTGCCACGAGAACTACCTGGTGGGCCGCGACATGAGCCTGCGGGCCCTGTCGAAGCTGCTGCTGCCGTTCATGGTCACCCGCCAGATCATCTGCGGCGCCGGCCTCATCGCCCGGCCGTTCCCCAACAGCCCGTTCGAGGCGCAGCCGGAGCAGTACTGCTTCAGCCAGCGCGCGGACCACGTGTGGGAGGGCGTGTCATCGGCGACGACCCGCTCCCGGCCGATCATCAACACCCGCGACGAGCCGCACGCGGACTCCCGGGTGCACCGCCGCCTGCACGTCATCGTCGGGGACTCCAACATGAGCGAGACGACGACGGCCCTCAAAGTCGGCTCCACCCAGCTGGTCCTCGAACTCATCGAGGAGGGCCTGGAGCTGCCGGACATCGAGGTCGCCAACGAGATCAAGGCCATCCGTCTGGTCAGCCGCGACATGACGGGCACGGCGCCCATCCCGCTTCGCAGCGGCGGCACGGCCTCCGCGCTGGAGATCCAGCGCATGTACCTCGCGGCGGCGGAGAAATGGCTGGAGCACCGCGACGACTCCGCCGGAGGCACGCCGAACGCCCGCATGCGCCAGGTGACGGACCTGTGGCGCCGCACGCTCGACGCGATCGAGTCGGGCGACTGGACGACCATCGAACGCGAAATCGACTGGGCCATCAAGTGGTCCCTGCTGAAGCGCTACCTGGACCGGGGCCTGGACATCGCCGACGCGAAGCTCGCGCAAGTCGACCTCGCCTACCATGACACGCGCCCGGGCCGCGGGCTGTTCTGCATGCTCGAGGCCCGCGGGCTCGCCGATCGCGTGACGACGGACCCCGCCGTCGAGGCGGCGATCGCCGCGCCCCCAGCTTCGACCCGCGCCGTGCTGCGCGGCCGCTTCCTCGCCGCCGCCCGCGAGGCAGGCGTGGAGCACGTCGTCGACTGGACTCACATGAAGGTCGCCGGGGAGAGGCCCCGCATGGTCGTCGTCAACGATCCCTTCGCCACGGAGTCGGAGGAGCTCGACGCCCTCATCGCGTCGCTGCGCGGTTGAACGCCCTGATGCGGCGCGCCCCCCGCGGAGCGAGGCACGGAAGGGGCGCACGGACCTTCCGGGCCGGATGCCGCGGCACGGCGCGGTCCCGCCTATCCTCGTGTCCATGAGCGGATACGACAACAGGCTCCGGCAGCTGGACGTGCTGGCCCTGCTGCTGAGCCGGCGAGGGGGCGTCCCGCACAACGACGTGTACTCCTTCGTCGGGGAATACGCGGGGAAGGAGGCGGAGGGAGCCTCCCGGGACTCGCTGGAGACGCTCTACCGCCGCGACCGGCAGGCGCTCAAGGCCGCCGGCGTCCGCATCGTGGAGGCCGGCGACGGTCTCCGCGCCGATCCGTCCGCCCTGTACGACGCATCCGCCGAACCGGAGTTCACGCAGGACGAGCTCGAGGTCCTCGCCATCGCCGGCGACGCGGGCTTCGGCTCCGTCGACATCGACTCCGCGGCGGTCGCGGGCCACCGCAAGATCGCCGCGCACCATCCACGCTCCACGCCCCGTGCGACCGAACCGCTGTCGGTCTCCGCCGACGGCAT
The DNA here is from genome assembly GCA_023388385.1 of Actinomycetes bacterium. GTDB lineage: Bacteria > Actinomycetota > Actinomycetes > Mycobacteriales > Mycobacteriaceae > Corynebacterium. Next base: position 11,337 of record JAEWGK010000239.1, read on the forward strand.
CCGCCTGTCGGCCGGGGAGATCGCGGACCTGATCTCCGCCCTGCGCGACGGCACGGCGGTGCGCTTCTGGTACTCCGCCACCGTCGGCACCGACGACGAGCTTCGCGAGATGGAGCCGTGGGCAATCGCGCTGCACCGCTCCCGCCTCTACCTCGTCGGCCACGACCGCGACCGCGGGGCCCCGCGCGTGTTCCGGCTGGCCAACGTCACGGATTTGGAGCCCCGGATCGTCGCCGCCGACGGGGAGTCCGTCGCCTCGCTCGCCCGCGAGCCCCGGCCGCCGGCCGCGGAGATCGAGGCCCTCGTCGTCGCCGTTCACGAGATGGGCGAGGGCTACCACGACGTCGTCGTGCACGTCGACCCCGGCACGTGCGGCGACGTGACCCGGCGGGCGGAGAACCTCGGCGGCGACCGGTGGCTGCTGCGCTCCGCCGGAGCCCACAACGCCCGGAAGATGGCGCTGGAGCACGCCGGTCACCTCGCGGTGCTGGAGCCCGCGTGGCTGCGTGACGAGGTCGTCGCCGTACTACGAGAGGCCGCCGCCATGGACGGCGGGATGGACGACGGAACGAACGGTGGAACCGACGAGGGGAAAGACGACGATGCCCGCTGACCGATCCGCCCCGACGCCGATCCTGGAGCCCGGGGCGGCGCTGGCGCTGCTGACCTACCTGCGGGAGCCGCATACCCGCATGGAGGCCGCCGCGGAGCTCGATCTGCCCCACGACGCCATTCGCGCCACGCTCGATGCACTGCACCTGCGGCACGTCCCCGGGCCGGTGCGCGGAGCCGTCATCGCGGAGGTGGAGGACCGCCCCGGCGGCGTCCACGTCGTCCGCTCCGACCTCGAGGGGATGCCGGACACGGCGCCGCTGACGGAGCTGGAGGGGCTCCTGCTGCTCCTCGCCCTGGAGACGATGGAGGGGGAGCCGCTCATGTACGACCCCGCCGTCGTCGCCTCCGCTGCGGCGAAGGTCCGCGACCTCATCCCCGGCGACATCGTCCTGCACGTCCCGGCGCCGCCCGAGCCTATCGACCCCGGTGTTCGCGACGCCGTGCGCGACGCGCTGGACCGGGGCGTCGCCCTGCGCATCCGCTACCGCGACGGCTCCGATCACGTCACCGAGCGCGAGATCGAGCCGGTGAAGGCCAGTTCCCGCGACCGCCGCACGTACGTCCACGCCACCGAGCCCACGGCGGCGGAGGGCGACGGCGCCGAACCCGTCGTCAAGTCCTTCCGCATCGACAGGATCCTCGCCGCCGAGGTCGTGGAGCGGAGGGCCCGGCGGCCGCGGGGCTTCGACTTCGACGCGGATGACCCGCACGGGCTGCGCGACGCCGAAACCTGGATCCGCGTGGAGATCGCCGAGGGCGCCGGGTGGATCCGCAACTACGACCCCATCCTCGAGGACGACGACGGCACGCTGTGGCTCCCCGCCGACAACCGGGAGCGTGCACTGGAGATCCTCCTTCGCCAGCACCCGGATCTGCGGGCCGTCGAACCGGACGACATCCGGGACGTCGCCCGTCGAGCACGCGCGGGGCTCGGGAAGTATGCTCGACTTCCGGCGCCCGACAGCGCCGAGAACACCCCTACAACGTCGGAAGGTGATTAACCGTGGCTGGTCTTGGCTGGCAGGAGCTCCTCATCATTCTCCTCATCGTCGTGCTGCTCTTCGGCGCGGCGAAGCTCCCGGACATGGCTCGGTCCCTGGGCCGCTCGATGCGAATCTTCAAGTCCGAGGTCAAGGAGATGCGGAAGGACGACGAGGCCGCCGATCAGGAGCAGCAGCAGCTCGCGCAGCAGCAGCCGAACCAGGGCCCCGGCCAGCAGGTTCCGCCGCAGCAGCAGTACCAGCAGCAGTACCCGGCTCAGCCGCAGCAGGGCTACCAGCAGCAGTACCCGCAGCAGGGCTACCAGCAGCTGCCCCAGAACGGCTACGCGCAGCCGGTCGACGGTGAAATCGTCGATCCGCAGCACGACGACCGTCGATAGCCGGTGACCGCCGACACCCCCACCGGAGCACGCCCCGGGGGCCACAGGCCGCGACTGACGCGCCGCCCGCGGAACCCCGAGGGCGTCATGACGATCGTCGAGCATCTCCAGGAGCTCCGGTCCCGGATCCTCAAGGCGTTCGCCGGCCTCGTCGTCGGCACCATCCTCGGATTCATCTGGTACCAGGCCCGGATCGACATCGACCGCATCCACGTCCACATCCCGTCGCTCGGCGACATCCTCAAGGGCCCGTACTGCAAGCTCCCGCCGGAGATGCGCCTGGGCGAGAACGAGTGCCGCCTCCTGGCAACCAGCCCGTTCGAGATGTTCCTGCTGCGCATGAAGGTCGGCGCCCTGGCCGGCGTCGTCCTGTCGTCGCCGTGGTGGCTGTACCAGATCTGGGCGTTCGTCACGCCGGGCCTGGTGCGCAAGGAGAAGCGCACGACGCTCGCCGTCGTCTTCGTCGCCGGCCTGCTGTTCGTCACCGGCGCCATCCTGGCGTACGTCGTCCTCGCCTACGGCCTCCAGTTCCTGCTCACCATCGGCGACCAGGCGCAGGTCTCGGCGCTGACGGGCGGGGATTACTTCAGCTTCGTCATCCTGCTGCTCATCATCTTCGGCCTGAGCTTCGAGGTCCCGCTCTTCATCGTCATGCTCAACATGGCGGGCGTGCTGCGGTACGAGAGCATGAAGGGCAAGCGCCGCGTCATCATCCTGCTGACGTTCATCTTCGCCGCGTTCGCCACGCCGGGCCAGGAGCCGTTCTCGATGGTCGCCCTGGGAACGTCATTGACGCTGCTCATCGAACTGGCCGTCCAGTTCTGCCGCATCAACGACAAGCGCCGGCAGCGCGAACGCCCCGACTGGATGGACCTTGACGACGAGTCCGCGTCCTCGATCGGCGCCGCCGCACCCATCGCCGACGGCGGCGGCCCCGGGGCCTCCGCCCCGATCGGGTCCTCCGGCCCGGTCCGCGCGTCCGAGTTGGACGGGGGCGGCGCCGCCGCGTACACCCTCGACACCCCAGCCCCGGTCGGCGGTCCGTCGCTGCTCGGCGGAGGGGAGCGCGTCACGGCCTCTCCGCTTGACGGCGGCGCCCCGGCCGCACCGGCCGCCCCTCAGCGGTCCCGGCCCGCCGGCGGCGTCGCTCGCCCGCGCACCGAGCCGCGGCCCGCACCGGGCGCAGGCTCCGGGTTCACCTACGGCACCCCGGCCGACACGGACTACGGCGACGTGCTGTAGCCGGGCGGTGTGTGCGACCCTGGTCCCATGACCGCCGCGCATCCTGTCCTGGACCGCTTCACCGCGGACGTGCCGTACCCGCTCGACGATTTCCAGCGCCGCGCCTGCCTCTCCATCGAGGCCGGGCGCGGCGTCCTGGTGTGCGCGCCCACCGGCGCGGGCAAGACCGTCGTGGGTGAGTTCGCCGTGGCGGCGGCGCTGGCCGGCGGCACGAAGTGCTTCTACACCACGCCCATCAAGGCGCTGAGCAACCAGAAGCACCGGGACCTGGCGGAGCGTTACGGCGAGGAGCGGGTTGGCCTGCTCACCGGCGACGTCTCCGTCAACGGGGGCGCGGACATCGTCGTCATGACCACCGAGGTCCTGCGGAACATGATCTACGCGGGATCGCCGCAGCTGGCCGGGCTCACGCACGTGGTCATGGACGAGATCCACTTCCTCGCCGACCGCGAGCGCGGCGCCGTGTGGGAGGAGGTCATCCTCGGCCTCGACGAGGACGTCTCCGTCATCGGCCTGTCCGCGACGGTCTCCAACTCGGAGGAGTTCGGCCGCTGGCTGACGACGGTCCGCGGCGACACGGATGTCATCGTCACCGACGTCCGACCCGTGCCGCTGACGCAGCACATGCTCGTCGATACGCGCCTGCACCCGCTGTTCGAGGGCGACGGCGGCCCGGATGACCGCGTCAATCGCGACCTGCTCAACGACGTCGCGCGGATGGAGGCGCTGCACGACCCGGACTCGCGGCGCACCCGGCGCCACCGCCCGCCGCGGCGCACCGACGTCATCCGCATCCTGCAGTCCCGGCGGATGCTGCCGGCCATCATCTTCATCTTCAGCCGCGCCGGCTGCGACGGGGCGCTCATGCAGGTCGCCTCCGCCCGTCTGGACCTGACGACGGACGAGGAGAAGAACCAGATCCGCGCCATCGTCGACGAGGGCGTCGCGGGCATCCCGCCAGAGGACCTGTCGGTGCTCGACTTCGCGCGCTGGCGCCGCACGCTGGCCCGCGGCGTCGCGTCCCATCACGCGGGCATGCTGCCGGCGTTTCGCCACATCGTGGAGGAGCTGTTCACCCGGGGCCTGGTGAAGGTCGTCTTCGCCACGGAGACCCTGGCGCTCGGCATCAACATGCCCGCCCGCACCGTCGTGCTGGAGAAGCTGGTGAAGTACGACGGCGAATCGCACGTCGATCTCACACCGGGCCAGTACACGCAGATGACCGGCCGCGCGGGCCGCCGCGGCATCGACGTCCAGGGCCACGCGGTGGTGCAGTGGGCGCCGGCGATGGACCCGCTGTGGGTCGCGGGCCTGGCCTCGACCCGGACGTATCCGCTGGAGTCCACGTTCCGGCCCGGCTACAACATGGCGGTCAACCTCGTGCGCACCCTCGGCCTGGCGGAGGCACGGGAGACGCTGGAGAAGTCCTTCGCCCAGTTCCAGGCCGACGGCGACGTCGTCGGCGACGTCCGCGCCCTGGAGCGCGCGGAGGCCCGCGTCGCGGAACTGATCTCCGGGCTGGAGGAGCACTCGCCGGATCCCGACGGCATGCTGGAGTACCTCCATCTGCGCGCGGAGATCTCGGCGGAGGAGAAGGCCGCCAAGCGCCGCTCGCTGGAGGACCGGCACGCGGAGACCGTCCGCGTGCTCGGCAAGCTGCGCCGCGGCGACGTCATCGCCATCCCGCGCGGCAAGGGCGTGGAACTGGCCGCCATCGTCCGGGAGGACCGGCCGGGCGCCGCGAACCCGCGACCAGTGGCCGTCGGCGCCCGCGGCTTCTGCGGCCCGCTGGCCGCGTCGAAGTTCCCGGCAGCCCCGCAGGTGCTCGGCCGCGTGAAGGTGCCCGCCGACGCCGCCCGCAAGCCCCGCCGCGCCGTGCGCCTGGTGGCGGCCGCCATCGACCGGGCGGGAATCCGCGGTCCGCGCCGCCTCAAGCGCCGGGCGGCGGTGCATTCGCCGACGCTGAAGGAGCTGCGGCGGAAGCTGCGGGCGCACCCGATGCACGGCGACCCGTCCGTGGATCTCGTCGCCGCCGACGCCGCGGAGCTGCGCGCCGCCCGCAAGCGCGTCGCCGAGCTGCGCCGGAAGGTCGAGGCCGCGTCCGACACCCTGGCGCAGACGTTCGACCGCATCCTCGACCTGCTGGGGGAGATGGATTACGTCGAGCGCGACGGCGACGGGCCGTGGCGCGTCACCGAGGAGGGCGAGCGTCTGGCGCGCATCCACAACCCGTCGGATCTCCTGGTCGCCCAGTGCCTGCGCCGCGGGGTGTGGGACGGCCTGGATCCGGCGGAGCTGGCGGGCGCGGCGTCCACCCTCGTCTTCGAAACCCGCCGCGCCACCCGCAGCGCCGCCGAGGCCCCGACGGAGGCTCTGCGACGCGCCATCGACGACGTGCACCGCATCCATGGCGAGCTCGTCGCCGACGAGCGGCGGCACCGCCTGCCGGAGACCCGCGAGCCCGACCAGGCGTTCGCCGGCGCCATCCACCAGTGGGCGGCCGGCGCCCCGCTGGGTTACTCCATCCAGGCCGCCGCGGCCGCCGGCGCCGAGCTGACGCCGGGCGACTTCGTGCGCTCCTGCCGTCAGGTCGTCGACCTGCTCCAGCAAATCCGCAGCACCGGCTACTCCGACGACATCCGCCGCAACGCGGGCCGGGCCGTCGAGGCCATCCGCCGCGGGGTGGTGGCGCTGGGCGCGTAGTTCTACCGCACCCCGAGGGCGAGGCGCACCGCGCCGACCAGATCGGCGATGGCGGCGCGCGAGCCTCGCCAGATGCCCGGCGAGTTGATGAACGGGTGGACCAGGTCCCGATGACGCCGCAGCGTGACCGGCACTCCGGCGGAGGCGAGCGCCGCGGCGTAGGCCTCGCCCTCGTCGCGCAGCGGGTCGAAGCCGGCGACGGCGACGTAGGCGGGGGCGAGCCCGGAATGGTCGTCGGCGTGCAGCGGGGAGAGGCGCCAGTCGCGCAGGTCCCCGCCCGCGGCGACGTGGTCGCGGGTGTAGTGGCCGATGTACCAGTCCATGTCGGTGTCGGTGAGGAAGAGCCCCTCGGCGAACTCGTCGCGGCTCGCGGTGCGTCCGGCGAAATCGACGGCCGGGACGATGAGCGCCTGCAGCGCCGGCTGCACCAGACCTTCCCCGCGGGCGGCCAGGCAGATGACGGCGGCGAGGTTACCGCCGGCGCTGTCGCCCATGACGACGACCGGCCCGGCCGCGGCCAGCTCCCGGTAGACCGCCATGACGTCGTCGACGGCGGCGGGGAACGGGGCCTCCGGCGCCATGCGGTAGTCGGCGGAGACGACGCGCACGCCCGTGCCGGCGGCGATGTGGCGACACGGCGCGTCGTGGGTCTCCAGGGAGCCCAGCGTCCAGCCGCCGCCGTGCAAGTACAGGATCGTCGCCCCGGCCGGGTGCTCCGCGGGGCGCGGCGGCAGGTACTCGCGGCAGGGCACGCCGGCGACGTGGATGTCGGCCATCCGCATGCGCGGCGGGCGCCCGCGGGCGAGCGACGCCTCCAGATCCATCGCCGCGCGCAGCTGCGAGATGGGGCGGCCGTCCTTCGGCCCCGAGCCGCCGACGACCTTCAGCAGGGCGAGGCTGAGCGCCACGTCGGGGGCGACGCGGTCGCCGCGCCCGTTGGCCCGGCGCGGCACCGCCAGGCGCAGCAGCGGCTCCGGCAAGGAGACCAGGGCGCGGGCCGCCGCAGCCTCGATGCGGTGCAGCAGGTCCACGCGCGTCGGCGTGCGGTGGGGGCGGCGGGGAGCGGACTCGGCGGGGGATTCAGGGGCCGGGGAGTCATTCATGAAGCGAAAACATAGCGCCCTTGCGCCCGGATCGGCAGGGATTCCCCGGATCCGCGCGGCGGCCCGCACCCGGCGCCGCCGCGAGGAGAGTCCGCCTCCGGCAGGCGCGATGGCACCCGGTTCGCGTGTCGGGCCGGGGGCTACCCTGGGACGCATGTCCGACGAATCGCTCTTCGACACGTCCGTCTACGAGAACCGCCTGGAATCCGCGGCCGCCGCCGCCCACGACGCGGGCCTGGCCGGCCTGGTCCTCGGCACCGGCTCCGACCTGGTCTGGGCCCTGGGCTGGGCCGGCACCAGCCACGAGCGGCTGACCGCGCTGGTCATCCCGGCGGACGGCGCGCCGACGTTCGTCCTGCCCGCGGTCGAGCGCGGCGACCTGCCAGCCTCCGCCGTCCCGGCGCTGCGCGAGCCGGCCGGGGCAGGCCTGGCTGTCGAGCTGTGGGAGGACGGCGCGGACGCCCATCAGCTCGTCGCGAAGGCACTCGGCCTGCCCGACATCACGCGCGACGACGTCCGCGTCGGCATTGGCGGCTCGCTGACCGCCGACCACGTCCTGCCCATCGTGGCGAAGACCCGCTGCGTGCCGGTGCTGGCGGCGGAGGCCGTCTCCGATCTGCTCATGGCGAAGGACGACGCGGAGGTCGACCAGCTCCGCGAGGCCGGCGCCGCCATCGACCGCGTCCACGCCCGAGTGCCGGGCATGCTCGCCGCCGGCCGGACCGAGGCGGAGGTCGCGGACGACATCCGCGCCGCGATCCTGGAGGAGGGCCACACTGCGGTGGACTTCATCATCGTCGGCTCCGGCCCGAACGGCGCGAACCCGCACCACGACTGGTCGGACCGCGTCATTTCCGACGGCGACGTCGTCGTCGTCGACATCGGCGGCACCTGGGGCGCGGGCTACCACTCGGACTGCACCCGCACCTACGTCGTCGGCGAGGCGGACGCGAAGACCGCCTCGATGTACGAGGTCCTGCGCGCCGCCCAGCAGGCGGCCGTCGACGCGGTCCGGCCGGGCGCGCGGGCGGAGGACATCGACGCCGCCGCCCGCCGGCCGATCGAGGAGGCCGGATACGGCAAGGAGTTCATCCACCGCACCGGCCACGGCATCGGGCTGAGCCTGCACGAGGAGCCGTTCATCATGGCCGGCAACGACCTGAAGCTGGTACCGGGCATGGCGTTCTCCATCGAGCCGGGAATCTACGTCGAGGGCGAGGTCGGCATGCGGCTGGAGGACATCGTCGTCGTCACGGAGGACGGCTGCGAGCGCCTCAACAACAGCGACCGGGGGCTCATCCGCGCCGCGGGCGCGGCTACGGGCCACCTCCACGCCGACGCCAAGGGAAAGGACTCCTGACATGGGCCACGTCCTCATCCTCGGCGGCACCTCCGACATCGGCGGGGAGGTCGCCGCGCGCCTGGCCCCCGGCAACCGCGTGACGCTCGCAGCCCGCCGCGTGGAGGCTCTCGGCAGCATCACGGCGCGCCTGACCGCCGCCGGCGCCACGGAGGTCCACCGCGACTTCTTCGACGCCGACGATCTCGCCGCCCAGCCCGCGCTGCTCGACGCCGCGTGGGAACGCGAGCCCGTCGACACGGCCGTCATCGCCTTCGGCATCCTCGGCGATCAGGCCGAGTGCGAAGCCTCCGGGCAGGTCGCCGCGCAGACCATCCACACCGACTTCACCGCCCACGCCGCCGTCGCCACGGAGCTGGCGCTGCGCATGGAGCGCTGCGGCAGCGGCCGCATCCTCGCGTACTCGTCCATCGCAGGCGCCCGGGTTCGCCGCCCGAACTACGTGTATGGCTCCGCGAAGGCGGGCCTCGACGGTTTCCTGCAGGGCATGCAGGACCGCCTCCACGGCGGGCCGGTGCAGCTGACCATCGTGCGGCCCGGCTTCGTCATCGGCTCGATGACGGAAGGCATGGACCCCGCGCCGTTCTCCTCCACCCCGGACCAGGTCGCCGACGCATCCGTGAAGGCGCTGGAGGAGGGCCGCGACCACGTGTGGGTGCCCGCCGCGGTCGGCGTGCTCGCCGCCGCCACCCGCTTCGTGCCGCGGTTCATCTGGCGCAGGATGCCGCGATGAACGTCCCCGGCGCCGCGCCCGCGGATGCGCTTGACGACGTCCCTCGCGCCCCCTTCACCGTCGTCGGCATCGGCGCCGACGGCTGGCCGGGGCTGACCGACGCAGCCCGGGAGGCCCTGGAGTCCGCGCGCGTCGTCCTCGGCGCCCCACGGCAGCTGGAGCTCGTGCGGGACCACGTCGACGCGGAGTTGCGGGCCTGGCCGTCGCCGCTGCTACCGGCGCTGCCCGGCATCCTCGACGCGTGCGACCCGGCGGAGACGGTGGTCCTCGCGTCCGGCGACCCGATGTTCCACGGCATCGGCACGACGCTGTCCCGGCTGCTCGGCACCGATCGCGTCCGGGTGCTGCCGGCCCCGTCGTCGGCGTCGCTCGCCTGCGCGCGGCTGGGCTGGGCGCTGGACCGCACGGAGGTCGTCTCCCTGGTGACGGGGCAGGCGGGTGCCGTCGCGGCGGCGGCCGACCGGGGCCGGCCGTTTCTCGTGCTCGCGCGCTCGGCGGCCAGTGCCGCCGAGGTCGCCGCCATCCTCGCCGACCGGCCGGACACCACCATCACGGCGCTCACTGACCTCGGCGCCGCGACGGAGGCCATCCGCCGGGGCACCGTCGCCGACCCCCCGGAGCCCGCCGGCGACCTCACCGTGCTCGCCGTCGAGCCGACGGGCCCGCGGCGGCCGTGGCTGGCCGACGGAGACTTCGAAACCGACGGACAGCTGACGAAATCACCCATCCGCGAGCTCACCGTCGCCGCCCTCGGGCCCGCCCCGGGCGCGGTGCTGTGGGACGTCGGCGGCGGGACCGGCTCCATCGCCATCGAGTGGTCCCGCCACGGCGGCCGCGCCGCCTGCATCGAGCGCGACGCGGATCGGGCGGGGCGCATCCGCCGCAACGCCGCACGACTCGGCCCCGTCTCCGTCGTGGAGGGCACCGCGCCGCGCGACCTGGATCTGCTCCGGGAGGCCGCCGGCTCCCCGGACGCGGTCTTCGTCGGCGGGGGCCTCACCGCCGACGGCATGGTGGACGCGTGCCTGGACGCGCTGGCCCCGGGTGGCCGACTCGTCGCCAACGCCGTCACCGTGGAGTCGGAGGAGGTGCTGTGGCGCGCCTTCCGCGCCCACGGCGGGGACATCCGGCGCATCGGCGTCGGCCGCGCCGGTACGGTGGGGTCGTTCACGACGCTGCGACCGGCGCTGCCGGTGACGCAGTGGATCGTCGTCACGCACGGCGGGTGAGACGCGCAGGGCGGCCACGTGCCGCGGGACAGGAGGAGCCAACCCCATGACCGTCTACTTCATCGGCGCCGGACCGGGCGCCGCGGATCTGCTCACCGTCCGGGCCGACCGGCTCATCCGGTCGTGCTCCGTGTGCCTCTACGCCGGCTCCATCGTGCCGCCGGAGGTCCTCGGGTCCGCCCCGGAGGGGGCGAGGCTGGTGAACACGGCGCGGATGCCGCTCGACGACATCATGGCCGTCATCCGCGACGCCGACGCCGCGGGCCACGACGTCGCCCGGCTGCAGTCCGGCGACCCGTCGGTGTGGTCGGCCCTGGCCGAGCAGGCCCGCCGCCTCGCCGCGGAGGGCATCGACTACGAGATCGTCCCCGGCGTGCCGTCCTTCGCCGCCGCCGCGGCCTCCCTCGGCCATGAGCTGACCGTGCCGGAGGTCGGGCAGTCGGTGGTGCTCACGCGGATCTCCGGGCGCGCCTCGGCGATGCCGGCGGGGGAGACCCTCGACGCCTTCGGCGCCACCGGCGCGACGCTGTGCATCCACCTGGCCGCCCACGACATCGACCGCGTCACCGCGGAGCTTGAGCCGCGCTACGGTGCGGACTGCCCGGCCGCCGTCGTCGCCTTCGCCTCCCGCCCGGAGGAGGTGGTGCTGCGCGGCACCGTCTCCGACATCGCGCGGAAGGTCACGGATGCGGGCGTGACCCGCACGGCGGTCATCATCGTCGGCCGGGTCCTGGGGGCCGAGGGCTTCCCGGACAGCTACCTCTACAGCGACGACCGGCCGCGCGACGAGCACGGGAGGACGATCCCGTGCATGCGCTGATCCTCGGCGGCACCGCGGAAGCCCGCGATCTCGCCCGGCGCCTCGCCGACTCCGGATGGGACGTCACGTCCTCCCTCGCCGGCCGGGTCGACAACCCGCACCTGCCAGTCGGCCGGGTCCGCGTCGGCGGCTTCGGCGGCCCCGCGGGACTGGCGCGCTGGCTCGTGCGGAACCACGTCGGCGTCGTCATCGACTCCACCCACCCCTTCGCCGAGAGGAT
>JAEWGK010000013.1 GCA_023388385.1 Actinomycetes bacterium
TATATTTCTCTTCGTCGCCGCGGCAAGGGCACGGCCCGGAAGCGGAGAGACGAGCGCCATTAGCTCAATTGGTAGAGCAGCTGACTCTTAATCAGCGGGTTCGGGGTTCGAGTCCCTGATGGCGTACTGCTTACCCCCGCCGGGTCCACCGGCGGGGGTTTTCCCGTACAAGGGCACGACATGGCACAGGTGCGGCGTCGTTACAGCCACCAGTCACAGTCCGAGACTGATCCATGTAAACGACGACGCCGGCCCTGCGCCCCCGGGAAGGAGGGCGAGGGTCGGCGTCGCGCCGTGTCAGATGACTACTTGGAGTCGGTGACGTTCTCGATGAGCTCGCGGATGCGCGCGATCTCCTTCTTGCGGTTGCGGCCGCGGGCGACGTTCGCCAGCACGAGGCCGACGACGGCGGCGGCGCACACGCCGAGAATGGCCCGGACCTGCGGGTCCTTCAGCTTGTCCTGGACGGAGGCCTTCGCGTCGTCGGCGATGGTCTTCGGGTTGGAGCGCTCGGCCAGCTCGTCGAGGGTCTGGGCGAGCTGCTTGCGGTTGCGCTCGATGTCGCGCTGGATGGCGTCAATGTTGCGGGCCACGGGGACTCCCATGCTTCATTTCGTCGGACACGGTATGCGTTTCGACCTTAACACCTGCCGACCTCGCGGGACGGGCCCGCGGGCGGGAAACCCCGGCTACGATCCGCATTCATGACCGCCACTGATGCACCGCACCCCACCCCCGCGCCTCGCCTCCGGCCCGGCGACGAGGCCCCGACCTTCACCCTCCTCTCCGATGATGGCCGCGAGGTGTCCCTGTCCGACTACGCCGGCCGCCGCGTGCTCGTGTACTTCTACCCCCGTGCGAACACGCCCGGCTGCACCACCGAGGCCTGCGACTTCCGCGACGAGTCCGCCGCCTTCAATGACGCCGGCGTCGACGTCGTGGGCGTCTCCCCCGACAAGCCGGAGAAGCTGGCGAAGTTCCGCGAGGACCACGGCCTCGACTTCACCCTCCTGTCCGACCCGGCCAAGGAGATGATGGCCGCCTGGGGAGCCTTCGGCGAGAAGAAGAACTACGGCAGGATCGTCCAGGGGGTCATCCGCTCCACCGTCCTCGTCGGCGCCGACGGGCGCGTGGAGAAGGCCTGGTACAACGTCCGCGCGAAGGGCCACGTCGGCCGCGTCCTGCGCGACCTGGGCGGTGAGTAGCCCCGACCCCCGGGCCGAGCTGCTGTTCCCCCGGCGCCGGCCCGTCCAGGCGCGGTCGAGGGAGCGGTTCGCCCGCATCCTCACCGCCGCCCGCGAGACCCTCGTCGACGTCGGCTTCGAGTCCTTCACCTTCGACGAGGTGGCGAAGCGCGCGGACGTGCCGATTGGCACGCTCTACCAGTTCTTCGCCAACAAGTACGCGCTCATCTGCGAGCTCGACCGGCAGGACGCCGCAGGTGTCGTCGAGGAGCTACGCCGCTTCGCCCAGCAGGTCCCCGCCCTGGAATGGCCCGAGCTGCTGTCGGAGTTCATCGACCACGTGGCCGAGCTGTGGCATGACGACGTCTCGCGCCGCGCCGTCTGGCTCGCCGTCCAGTCGACGCCCGCCACCCGCGCGACGGCGGCGGATACGGAGGGCGAGCTCATCGAGTCCATCAGCGTGGTCCTCGCGCCCCTCCTGCCGCAAGCGGAGGAGGAGGTCCTCGAGTTCATCGCGGGCCTGCTCGTACACACGACCTTTTCGCTCCTGAACTTCGCGGTGCAGAACCCGGCGGAGCTCGGCCCCGACGGCGTCGGCCCGCACTACGGGCTGACCGTCCAGGAGGTCAAGCGCATGCTCATCGCGTACCTGACAGAGCTCGGCCGGGCGCAGGAGCGCCTGCCGTAGGGGTCGAACGCGCGGCCGCCGGCCGCTCCCCTAGTCCGCGAGCAGGGCGACGGCGATGGCGTAGTCGCCGTCGTGGCTGACGGAGACCTCGAAACGCGCACCGGGCACGGACGCTCCGACGCCGGCATCGAAGGCAGCCCGCGCCGCGCCACGCAGAACGACGCCCACCCGCCCCCACGCGTCGGCGGCGATCTCGATCTCCGCCCAGTCCAGCGCATCGCGGGCGATGGGCGGTGCCTCGCCGTACAGGGCCTGCGACCAGGCCTTGACCACGGCCTCCTTCACCGCCCACCGGCCGGCGAGGTGCCGGGCCAGGGCGTCGCCGGCCAGTCCCCGCCGTCCGGCGGCCAGCAGCTCGCCGGGGGCGAACACCCGCCGGGCGAAGCCACTGCCGGGCACGTCCAGCTGCTCTGCGAAGACCGGGACGTGTACGAGGTCGACGCCGACTGCGTGCATGTCGGTCTCCTAGTCCGCCGTGGCCGGGGCGTCGTCATGCACGGTGCCCGCAGTGCCCGCGCCCGCAGTGCCCACCCGCACCGTGCCCGCACCCGCGGCACCCGGCGTCAGCACGCCGCCGACGAGGCGGGTGTCCGGGTCGAGGATGGCGGCCTTCTCCAGGGCGGCGGTCGACGGCCAGCCGGCACCGTCGCCGAGTCGGCGGCCCTCGGGGCGCTCGTAGAGGGCGGCGCCACCGTGGATGCCGTCGTCGATGCGGCGCAGGCCGGCAGCCTCGCGCTCCGCGGCGGCCTCGCGCCACCGCGCCGCCACACTGACCCCGTCGTGGCGCTCCACCGCCGCGGCGAACGCCTCCGGGTGGACGATGGCCACGAGCGCCGAGACGTGCCCGAAGCCGAGGGAGGTGACGAACCCGGCCTTGAGCGGCAGCGCGTCGCCGAACTTCAGCGGCGCGGTCGGCCACACCAGGCGGCGGTGGCGGGCGAGCTCCGGGTCGACGCAGTCGAGCGACCGGTTGCCGGGGATGACGCCGGTGCGCAGGACCTGCGTGAGGCCGATCATCTGGAAGGCGGCGGCCCCGCCCTTCGCGTGGCCGGTGAGCGACTTCTGCGACACGACGAACAGGGGGTTGGCGGCGTCGCGGCCGAGGGCGTCGGCGAGGCGCTCGTGCAGCTCGGACTCGTTGGGGTCGTTGGCGTGGGTGGAGGTGTCGTGCTTGGACAGCACGGCGACCTCGTCCGCGGTCACGCCGTGGTCGCGCAGCGCGCGGGCGAGGCGTGAGTCCACTCCCCCGCGGCCGGCGCCGAGCGCGCCGAGCCCCGGGGCCGGGATGGAGGTATGCACGCCGTCGGCGTAGCTCTCCGCGTACGCGACGACGCCGAGGACCGGCAGCCCCAGGTCGCGGGCGACGGAGCCGCGGGCGAGCAGCACCGTGCCGCCGCCGGCGGACTCCACGAACCCGCCGCGGCGCCGGTCGTTTGGCCGGGAGAAGCGGGCGTGGTCGATGCCCCGCGCCTCCATCGCGGCGGAGTCGGCGGTGGCGGCCATGTCGCCGAAGCCGGTGATGCCCTCGACGGACAGGTCGTCGAAGCCGCCGGCGACGACGACGTCGGCCGTGCCCAGCCGGATCTTGCCGACGCCCTCCTCCACGCTCACCGCCGCCGTCGCGCAGGCGGCGACGGGGTGGACCATGTGGCCGTAGCCTCCGACGTAGGACTGCATGACGTGCGCGGCGATGACGTTGGGCAGGGCCTCCTGCAGGACGTCGTTGGCGCGGGGGTTGCCCAGGATGCCGTCGATGTAGAGGCTGCGCAGCGACTCCATCGCGCCGATGCCGGTGCCCTGGGTGGAGCCGACGCGGCCGGCGTGGACGTGGGCGAGCAGCTCCGC
This sequence comes from Actinomycetes bacterium, assembly GCA_023388385.1. Lineage (GTDB taxonomy): Bacteria > Actinomycetota > Actinomycetes > Mycobacteriales > Mycobacteriaceae > Corynebacterium. The sequence goes on from JAEWGK010000013.1 coordinate 3,718, forward strand.
GGGGGTGAAGCCGGAGGACAGGAACGCGTCGACGGTGGTGACGATGTTCCACAGGCTGACGCGGTCCAGGTTGTCGGCCATGTCGGCGGGGATGCCCCAGACGGCGGGGTCGAAGCCCTCGGGGATCTGGCCGCCGACGTAGCGGCTCATGGCCATGCGGCGGGGCACCTGGACGGCGGTGCCGGCGCGGCGTGTGACGATCCACTCGCCGGTGTCTCCGTCGGGCGACGCGGTGGTGTTCTCCGGGTCGGTCTCCACGAACGTCGCGGCGGTGGCGCGGTCGCGGACGGGGAACGACAGATCGCGGTCGAGGTAGACGGTGGTCAGCTCCGTCCGGGTGTTGCCGGCGAGGTCGCCGTCGTCGCCGTAGCGGCGGACGCCGACGCGGGCGAGGACCTCGTCGCGGAAGCGCTCGGCGACATCGGCTTCGTCGATGGCCGTGCCGCCGGCGTCGAGCCATCCGCCGTCCCATTCGATGAGCCCCATCGACCACGCGAGCTCAACGACGCCTGCGGCGGACAGGTCGCCGATCTCGGCCTCGAAGCGGGTGCGGGAGGAACCCCACGGGCCGAGTTCACCGGCGCCGACGATGACGACCATGTCCTCCGGCGCGCACGTCGCGTCCGCGAAATCCGGCGTGGTGCGCGGCAGGGGGCGCAGGGGGTTCGGCAGGGCTCGCAGCATGTGCTGTGCGACGCCGCCCGCACCGGTCCCGGACCCGTCGCCCTGATCGGCGGCGGTCTCCCGGTCGGCGGCGGCCTCCGCGGCCTCCGCGGCGAGCGTCGGCATGCTCAGGTCCACGTCGCCGAGGCCCCCGGTGAGGTCGGCGACGACGGGCGCTGCGGCGGCCTCGCGGCGGACGTCCGGCGTGGCGCGGGCGATGAGCTCGCGGGCCATCTCGGCGGTGGAGAAGGTGCGCACGCCCTTCGCCTCGACGGCGTCGACCAGCGGGTCGTTGCCGCCCATGAGGCCGGTGCCTCGCACCCAGCCGATGAGGGCGTGGACCAGGGAGGTGCGGCCGCGCCAGGTCTCCTCCGCGTTCCAGCGGGCGGTCAGCGCGTCAAGCGCGGCCTTCGCCTCGCCGTAGGCGCCGTCGCCGCCGAAGCGGCCGCGGTTCGGGGAACCGGGCAGGACGACGTGGAGGCGGCCGTCGACGTCATGGTCGGCGCCGAGGCCGGACAGGCCGGCGATGAGCCGTTCGACGGACCACAGCAGCAGGCGCATCTGCATCTCCGCCGCCGGGCCCGCGTCGGCGAGGGTGCCGGAGACGCGCGGCGCGGCGAACGGGAACAGCAGGGTGGGGCGCAGGGCGGGCTTGACGACGACGCTGCCGCCACCCACCGTCGCCGTGCGCTCCGCGCCGATCCACTCCACGAGCGCGTCGAGGTCCCGGTAGCTGGTGAGGTTCGCGGGCACGATCCACAGTGCCGCGGCGCCCCGGGCACGGGTGCGGAACAGCTCCTTGTAGAACGCCAGCCGGTCCGTGGACAGCGAGGACGTGGTCGCGACGACGGTGGCGCCGCCGGCCAGCAGCTCGCCTGCGACGGCCGCGGCGATGGAGTCCGGGGACGCACCGGTGACGACGGCGACGTCGTCCGCGAACGACGGGGCCGGGACGCTCGGCTCCCTCGCGGCACGGTCGGCGAGGGCACGGTAGGCCGAGGCCAGCTCGCCGCGGCCCGCCTCCGCGGCGCGGCCGGCCCACCAGGCGGCCTGGTCCGCGGCGGCGCCGGAGACCCGCTCCGGGGCGGGGGCGCCGATCCACATGCGGGCGAGGTCCTCGCGCTCGGTGGCCCAGCGGTCGTCGAGCAGCACCGCCTTGTCCGCGTCGAAGGCGGGAGCGACCAGGCGCGGCCAGTCCGAGCCGAGCTCCGCCGTGACCAGGTCCACCAGGCGGTCGTCGGCGTCGTCGGACGTGAAGTCGACCGCGCCGGTGGGCTCGTGGCCCAGCTGCTCCAGGATGGTGCGGGCCGCGACGGCCAGCACGCCGGTGGAGCCGGTGACGCGCTCGGCGAAGGCGCCGAGGGCCGCGGCGTCCACGACCGCCCCGGCGTCGCCGCCGGCCTGCGGCATGGCGACGGCGATGCCACGCC
>JAEWGK010000014.1 GCA_023388385.1 Actinomycetes bacterium
CGTAGGCGGTCTGCCACGGCAGGAAGTTCGACAGCCGCATCTCGCCGGAGGGCCGCAGGAACAGGTCGACGTCCGGCATGTCGGGCTCGTCGAGGGCGGTGGCGAACATGCGCTCGTCGATGTCGTCGGGGCGCAGGCGCCCGGCAGCGACCTCGCGGGCCAGCTTCTTCGCGGCGTCGGCGATCTCGGCGCGGCCGCCGTAGTTGACGCACATGTAAAGCGTCATCATGTCGTCGTCACGCGTCAGCTCCTCCGCGGCCTCGAGCTCGCGGATGACGGATCGCCACAGGCGGGGGCGGCGGCCGGCCCACCGGACGCGGACGCCCTTGGCGTGCAGCTCATCGCGGCGGCGGCGCAGGACGTCACGGTTGAAGCCCATGAGGAAGCGGACCTCGTCGGCGGAGCGCCGCCAGTTCTCGGTGGAGAACGCGTACGCGGACAGGTGGGTGACGCCCATCTCCAGGCAGGCGTCGACGCACTCCATGAGCACGGCCTCGCCGCGCTTGTGCCCCTCGGTGCGCTTCATGCCGCGCTCCTGGGCCCAGCGGCCGTTGCCGTCCATCACAAGGGCGATGTGCCGGGGGACGAACTCGTCCGGGACGGGCGGGTTGTGGGGGAACGTGATCTCCGGGGTCGTGCTCACGCGTCCATTGTGCCCCAGCGGGCGTCGACGAGGTCGAGGGCCCTCACCCGCCGGCCGAGCTGGTGGCGCAGGTGATCGACCGCGAGCCCGCGCGCCTCGGAGGCCAGCGTCCCGAAACCCGGGATGGTGTCCCGCCCGCGGGCAACCGCATCGACGTGGCCGTGCTGCAGCAGCCACATGAGATGCAGCGCCTCGGGGTCCGGGGTCGCGGCACCGGGCGGGCGGCATTCGACGCAGACCGCGCCGCCGACGGCGGGGCTGAACGCGTGGTGGGGGCCCGGTTTCCCGCAGCCGGCGCAGTCGAACAGCGACGGCGCGATGCCCGCGGCGTCCATGGCGACGAGAACGTGGCGCGTGACGACGAGATCCGGGCCGAGCGGGTCCGCGTCGTCGGCCAGCGCGGCGAGCGCCTCGGCCGTGGCGTCCCATAGCCGGGGGTTGGGCACGCCCTCCTCCCCCGCGACGCGCTCGGCGACCTCCAGGACGGCGCAGGCGGCGGTGTAGCGGGCGTAGTCGTCGACGATGGGCGCCGCCCACGTCCGCACGGCGTCGGCGGAGGTGATGAGGTCGAGGGACCGGCCCGGATGCAGCTGCACGTCGACGTCGACGAACGGCGAGAGCCGGGAGCCGAAGCGGGACTTCGCCCGCCGCACGCCCTTCGCCACGGCGCGGACGATGCCGCGGCCGCGCGTGAACAGCACGATGATGCGGTCGGCCTCGCCGAGGTCATGGTGGCGGACGACGAACGCCCGCTCGCGGTAGGGCCGAGCCACGGACTCGGCCTAGAAGCCCAGCCGGCCGAGCTGCTTCGGGTCGGACTGCCAGTCCTTGAGCACCTTGATGCGCAGGTCCAGGTAGACGTTGGTGCCCAGCAGCTCCATGAGCGACTTCCGCGCCTTCTGCACGGTGGTGCGCATGCGGCGGCCGTCGCGGCCCATGAGGATGGTCTTCTGGCCGGGGCGCTCGACGTAGATGACGGCGTGGACGTCCTGGACGCCCTCGCGCTCCTCGTTCGGCAGGACCTCGTCGATCTGCACGGCAACGGAGTGGGGCAACTCGTCGCGCAGGCCGCCGAGCGCCGCCTCGCGGATGAGCTCCGCCATGCGGGTGTCCCGGTCTTCGTCGGTGACGTGGCCCGTCGGGTAGAGCTTCGGGCCCTCCGGCAGCTGCGCGGCGATGACGTCGCACAGCACGTCAAGATTCTCCTGCGACTTCGAGGACACGGGCACGAGCTCGGCCTCCGGGCCGAGCAGGTCGTGAAGCTCCAGCAACCGCTCGGCGACGGTCTCGCGCGACGCCTTATCCGTCTTCGTCACGATGCCCATGAGCCGCGTCCTCGGCGCCTGCTTCCGCACTGCGTCGAGGATCCAGCGGTCGCCGGGTCCCACCTTCTCGTCGGCCGGCACCGCCAGGGCGATGAGGTCGACGTCGGAGTAGGCCTCCGCCACCATGTCGTTGAGCCGGTGGCCGATGAGCTTCCGGGGCTTGTGCAGTCCGGGGGTGTCGACGACGACGATCTGCGCGTTGTCGCGGTGCACCACCCCGCGCACCGGGTGGCGCGTGGTCTCGGGCTGGTCGGCGGTGATGGCGATCTTCTCCCCCACCAGCGCGTTCGTCAGCGTCGACTTGCCGGTGTTCGGGCGGCCGACGATGGACACGAAGCCGGAGCGGTGCCCCTCGGGCGCCGCGAACGGATCGTCGTCGCCGCCGATGCCGGCGGCGCGCAGCATGTCGTCCAGGTTGCCCACGTCAGCGCACCTCCCCGTTCTCGTCGACCTCGTCCAGCGCCGCGCGGTCGGCGGCGGAGGGGAACGCGCCCGGGTTCAGCGGCTTGTCCGGGAAGTCCGCGCCGCGGGCGTCGACGTCGTCGTACCAGTCGGAGAGCAGGCCGTTCTGCAGCGCGAACATCCGCTTCTCCTCGGCCGGGTCCACGTGGTCGTAGCCCAGCAGGTGCAGCAGGCCGTGGACGGTGAGCAGCACCAGCTCATGGCTCAGCGGGTGCCCGGCGCGGGTGGCCTGGGCGCGCGCGAAGTCGGGGCACAGGACGATGTCGCCCAGCATGGCCGGGCCGGGCTTCGCCGCGTCGGGGCGGCCGGAGCCCGGGGTGAGCTCGTCCATCGGAAAGCTCATGACGTCGGTGGGGCCCGGCAGGTCCAACCAGCGGACGTGCAGGTCCTCGATCGTGGCCTCGTCGACCAGGTGGATGGACAGCTCCGCGGCGGGGTGCACGTCCATGCGCCCCAGCGCGTAGCGGGCGACGTCGATGAGCGATTCCTCGTTCACCCCGACGCCCGATTCGTTGAAGACCTCGATGCTCATCGGCGGCGCTTCCTTCCGTTGCCGTTGCCGTCGCGGCCGTCCGGGCCGCCGTCCCCGCGCTTGCTGCGGGCCAGCTCCTCCTCCGCGTCATGCCGGTCGTAGGCGTCGACGATCGCCGAGACCAGCGAGTGCCTGACGACATCCGCCGCGCCGAGCTCCGGGAACTCGATGCCGCGGATGCCGGGCAGGATCCTCCGGACCAGGTCCAGGCCGGAGCGCTGGCCGCGCGGGAGGTCCACCTGGGTGGCGTCGCCGGTGATGACCATCTTGGCGCCGAAGCCCAGGCGGGTGAGGAACATCTTCATCTGGGCGGGCGTCGTGTTCTGCGCCTCGTCCAGGATGATGAACGCGTTGTTGAGGGTGCGGCCGCGCATATATGCCAGCGGCGCGACCTCGATGACACCGGACTCCATGAGCTTCGGGATGAGCTCCGGGTCCAGCATGTCCCGCAGCGCGTCGTGCAGCGGACGCAGGTACGGGTCGATCTTCTCGTGCAGGGTGCCGGGCAGAAAGCCGAGGTTCTCGCCGGCCTCCACGGCCGGGCGGGTCAGGATGATCCGCTCGACCTCCTTGTTCTGCAACGCCTGCACGGCCTTGGCCATGGCCAGGTACGTCTTGCCGGTGCCGGCGGGGCCGATGCCGAAGATGATGGTGCCGCGGTCGATGGAGTCGACGTAGTCCTTCTGGCCCTGCGTCTTCGGCCGGATGGTCTTGCCGCGGCGCGAGATGATGTCCGCCGCCAGCGTGTCCGCCACCGACCCCGGCACGTGCCGGTTGACCAGCTGCACGGCCCGGACGACGGACTCGCGGGACAGCCCGTGGCCCCGGCGGGCCATCGACTCCAGCTCCCGGAACGCGCGCACCGCCGTGGCGACGTCGCCGGGGCGTCCGGTGGCCGTCACGGTGGTGCCGCGGACGTGGAGGTCCGCGCCCAGCAGATTCTCCACCTGCCGGAGGTTGGCGTCGCCGACGCCGAGCACCACGGGGGCCGTCGCCCCGTCGAGCTCCAGCGTCGCGCGCGTGGTCTCCTTCGCGTCCGTCACTCGGATCCGATCCCTCTTCCCGTCGTCGTCCCCGCGGTCCCCCGCGGCAGGTTCCCCGCCGATTCTAGGCCACCGCCCGGCATCGTCACGCGCGCATGCGGCGGACGATACGCGGCACCGCGGGAGCGAGCAGTGCCACGGCGAGCACGCGCACGACGTGCATGACGACGACGATGCCGGCGCCGCCGTGCTCCGCGAGGAAGCCGAAGACCAGCTCGCTGGCCCCGGGGGCGATGGCCAGGTAGGAGTCCAGCGGCGACGTCAGGCCGACGGCCCACATCACCGCGCCGCACGCCCCCGATGCCGCGAGCACCAGGGCGATGCCCCCGACGACGTGCGGCAGGGCACGGCCGAAGGCGCGGAGGTTCTCCACAGTCATGCCGGAGCCG
>JAEWGK010000084.1 GCA_023388385.1 Actinomycetes bacterium
ACGACGCCGCGGACGCGGCGCACCTCCAGCGACAGCACCGCCAGGGACGTGAAGATGAGCAGCCACCCCGGCGCCGGCGTCGGCAGGATGATGATCCCGGTGACGAGGAGCACCGCGCCGATGATGATGGTGGCCGGGCCGATGACGTGCCGGAGGCGGCCGCTCTTCCATCTCTCGTACCGGGTCACGGTGCGGGACAGGATGCGGGCGACGTGCCTCTCCATGCCGACGCGACGGCCCGGATCGCGCCCCGGGTCCCGGGCGTCGCGTCGCGTTGGGGTCATGGCGGCTACCGCTGCAGCTTCAGCCACGTCGCCGACAAAGCGGGGAGGAACAGGCTCGCCGAATGCGGCATGCCGTTCCAGCCGTGGCCGCCGTCGGCGGTGACTCCGCCGTCGTTGCCGTAGCCGGCGCCCTGATAGCGCTCGGAGTCGGAGGCCAGGATCTCCGTCCAGTGGCCCGCGTCCGGCAGGCCGATGCGGTAGTCCGGGTACGTCTGGCCGGAGAGGTTGAGGACGACGGCGATCTTCGAGCCGTCCTCGCCCTCGCGGATGTAGGACAGGACGTTGTTCTGCGAGTCGTCCGCGTTGATCCAGCGGAAGCCGTCCGGGCGGTCGTCGCGCGACCACAGCGCCGGGTTCTCGCGGTACAGCGTGTTCATGTCGCGGACGAACAGCTGGATGCCGCGGTGGAACTCACCGCCCCAACCCTCGAGGTCATCCCACGCGATGGATACGTCATGGTTCCATTCCTGCTCCTGGCCGAGGTCCTGGCCCATGAACAGCAGCTGCTTGCCCGGGTGAGTCCACATGTAGGCCAGCAGGGTGCGCAGGCCGGCGGCCTTGTTCCAGTTGTCGCCCGGCATGCGGCCCCACAGGGAACCCTTGCCGTGGACGACCTCGTCGTGGGAGAACGGCAGGACGAACTTCTCGCTGTAGGCGTAGACCATCGAGAACGTCACGTCGTTGTGGTGATGGCAGCGGTGCACCGGGTCCTTCGAGAAGTACTCCAGGGTGTCGTTCATCCAGCCCATGTTCCACTTCATGGAGAAGCCCAGGCCGCCCTCGGTGGTCGGCTTGGTGACGCCCGGCCAGGACGTCGACTCCTCGGCGATGGTGAGGAAGCCCGGGTTGTACTTGTGGACCGTCGCATTGAACTCCTGGAGGAACTGGACCGCGTCCAGGTTCTCGCGGCCGCCGTACTGGTTCGGCAGCCACTCGCCGTCGTTGCGGGAGTAATCCAGGTACAGCATGGAGGCCACGGCGTCGACGCGCAGGCCGTCGACGTGGAACTCCTCCGCCCAGTACAGCGCGTTGGCGTACAGGAAGTTGCGGACCTCGTTGCGGCCGAAGTCGAAGACGTAGGTGCCCCAGTCTCGCTGCTCGCCGCGGCGCCAGTCCGGGTGCTCGTAGCACGCGGTGCCGTCGAAGCGCGCCAGCGCCCAGTCGTCCTTGGGGAAGTGGCCCGGCACCCAGTCGACGATGACGCCGATGCCGGCCTGGTGGAATGCGTCGATGAGGAAGCGCAGCTGGTCCGGGGACCCGAACCGGGAGGTCGGCGCGTAGTAGGAGGTCACCTGGTAGCCCCAGGAACCGGAGAACGGGTGCTCCGCCACCGGCATGAACTCCACGTGCGTGTAGCCCATCTCGACGACGTAGTTGACCAGCTGCTCCGCCAGGACCTCGTAGGACAGGCCCTGCTTCCACGAGCCCAGGTGGACCTCGTAGACGCTCATCGGCTCGGAGTTCCAGTCCCGGCGGCCACGGCGGGCCATCCACTCCGTGTCGTTCCAGGAGTACGAGGACTCGGTGACGACGGAGCCGGTGGCCGGCGGGAGCTCGGTCTCGAAGGCCATCGGGTCGGCCTTGTCGCGGCGGTGGCCCTCCTGCGTCGTGATGGCGTACTTGTACACCTCGCCGACGCCGACGCCCGGCACGAACAGCTCCCACACCCCCGCGGAGCCCATCGAGCGCATCGGGTGCTGGGCGCCGTTCCAGGCGCAGAAATCGCCGATGACGGCGACGCCGCGGGCGTTCGGGGCCCACACGGCGAACGACGTGCCGGAGACCTCGCCCATTTCCGTCTCGTAGGTGACGGGGTGGGCGCCGAGGACCTCCCACAGCCGCTCGTGGCGGCCCTCCTGCAGCAGGTGCAGGTCACCCTCGCGGACGGTGGGCAGGAAGGCGTAGCCGTCGGCCCGCTCCACGGTGGATCCGTCCTCCCAGGTGATGCGCAGGCGGTAGTCGAAGCCGCCGTCGCCGGGGATCAGGGCGGCGAACACGTCGTCGCCGATGGCCTCCGCGGGGTAATCGCCGGAGGGCGTCACGACGGTCACGTCGCCGGCGCCGAAGACGCGGGCGCGGACGATGGTGTCGCCGTCGATGACGTGCGCACCGTAGAAGGCGTGCGGGTCGTGGTGGGTGCAGGTCCGCAGGCGCTCGAGATCGCCCTCGGGGATGCTCAGGCGGGGGTCGGAGGGGGTGGTCACAGTCGTTGTCCTTCTCGTCTGTCGAGGTGGTTCGTCGGTGTCCGGGATCAGCCGGCGTAGTCCGGCACGTCGCGCCACGCCAGGCAACGGCGCAGGCCCTCGGGGATGTCCGGGAGGGACACGACATGGGCGACATTGTTCCACGGCTCCAGGCGCACGTAGTTGCGCTTCGTCCAGTTGAACGTCTCGCCGGTGATGAGGTCCGTCACGTCCATGCGGTCGGCCGAGTGGTGGCCGAGGGAGTTCATGTCGATCGTGAGGGTGCCCTCCTGGGCGTTCCACGGGTCGAGGTTGACGACGACGAGGATGCAGTCGCCCGTCAGCGGATCGAACTTCGAGTAGGCGATGAGGTTGTCGTTGTCGACCTCGTGGAAGCGCAGGGTGCGCAGCTGCTGCAGGGCCGGGTGCTCGTGCCGCAGCTTGTTCAGCGTCGCGATGAACGGCTCGAGGGAGTCGCCGGACTCCAGCGCGGAGTCGTAGTCGCGGTAGCGGACCTGGTACTTCTCGCTGTCCAGGTACTCCTCGGAGCCGGGCTTCACCGGCACGTTCTCGTACAGCTCGTAACCGGAGTACATGCCCCACAGCGGGGACATGGTGGAGGCCAGCGCCGCGCGGATGGCGAAGGCGCCGCGGCCGCCGGTGACCAGGAACTCGTGGAGGATGTCCGGGGTGTTGACCCACAGGGACGGCCGGGCGATGTCGGAGTGGCGGACGATCTCCTCGCCGAACTCCGTCAGCTCCTTCTTCGTCGTCTTCCACGGGAAGTAGATGTACGACTGCTGGAAGCCCGCCTTCGCCAGGCCGTACAGGCGCGCCGGGGCGGTGAACGCCTCGGCCAGGAAGATGACCTCCGGGTTCGTCTCGTGGACGGTGGAGATGAGCCACTCCCAGAAGTTGCCCGGCTTCGTGTGCGGGTTGTCGACGCGGAAGACCTTCACGCCGCGGCGGATCCACAGGCGCACGACGCGGAGGATCTCCTCGTAGATGCCCTTCGGATCGTTGTCGAAGTTCAGCGGGTAGATGTCCTGGTACTTCTTCGGCGGGTTCTCCGCGTACGCGATCGTGCCGTCGGGCAGCACGGTGAACCACTCCGGGTGGGCCGTGGCCCACGGGTGGTCGGGGGCGCACTGCAGGGCGAGGTCGATGGCGACCTCGAGGTCGCGGGCCTTCGCCTCCTTGACGAACGCCCTGAAGTCCTTCTCGTCGCCCAGCTCCGGGTGGATAGCGTCGTGGCCGCCCTCGGCGGAGCCGATGGCCCACGGGGAACCGACGTCGCCCGGCTCCGGGGTCAGGGTGTTGTTGCGGCCCTTGCGGTTGACCTCGCCGATCGGGTGGATCGGCGGCAGGTAGACCACGTCGAAGCCCATGCGCCTGGCGCGGTCCAGCTGCGGGACCGAGGTGGCGAAGGTGCCGTGGACCGGGTTGCCGGCGTCGTCGAGGCCGCCGGTGGAGCGCGGGAAGAACTCGTACCACGCGCCGACGAGGGCGGCGCGGCGGTCGACCTTGACCTTGCGGGTCTTGCCGCGCGTCAGCAGCTCGCGCAGCGGGTGCATCTCCAGGATGGCGCGGGTCTCGTCGGACAGGGCCAGGGAGACGCGGGCGCGCATGTCGTCGCCGCCCTCGCGCAGCTGCTGCGCGACGGCGCGCAGGTGGGGGCGGGAGGCGGTCGCGGCGCCGGCGGCGGCGCGGTCGAACAGGCGAGCGCCGATCTCCAGGTCGTTGGCGAGCTCCTCCGCGCCCTGACCGGCCTCGATCTTCTTGCCGATGCCGTGGCGCCAGGTGGCGATGGGGTCGGACCACGCGTCGACGCGGAATGTCCACAGGCCGGGGGCGTCCGGGACGAAGGTCGCGTTGACCTGGTTCGGGTCGCCCTCCGAGAACCTCATGGGGATGCGCCGGGTGCGGGCGCACGACGGGGACTCCGCCGGGCCCTTCACGTTGAGGGTCGCGTTGAGGGCGTCATGGCCCTCCCGCCACACCACGGCGAACACGGGGACCACCTCCCCGACAACAGCCTTGGCGGGGGTGGCACCTCCGTCCACCTGGGGCCGTACGTCGTCGATGCCGAGTCGTCCAGTCACCTGTTCCGTCTCCTTCGGGTCTCCGCTCCGGCGGGGGCGTCGTCCGTGTCGTTGCTCTTCGCGTCTGCTTTTCCTTCACCTGCTCCGGGGCGCCGCGGATGACGGGGACGCCGCCGGAGACGGTGCAATCAAGCGTAGATGAGCTACACGGATTCCACAGGGGGTGCGATTCGCCGGGTGCGCTGGCGCCGACATGCGAGAGGGCGCGCGAGCCCCGGGGCGCGTCGCGGGCGCGGCGGCCCCGCGGTGGGGCACGATGGGGGACGTGGCTGCGAACGACAACGACATCGATGACATCGACGACTTCGGCGTGGACGAGGACCTGCTCCTCGACTTCCGCGGCGTGCGGTACGCCCGCGGCGGCAGGAACCTGGTCGGCCCCCTGGACTGGCAGGTCGAGCTCGACGAGCGCTGGGTCATCCTGGGGCCCAACGGCGCCGGCAAGACGACGCTCATGCGCATGGCCGCCGCGGAGGAGTTCCCCTCCGGCGGCGAGGCGTGGGTGATGGGCGAGCGCATCGGCCGCACCGACATGCGCGATCTGCGCACGATGATCGGCCTGACGTCGTCCGCCCTTGCGCACCGCGTCCCGGCGGAGGAGAAGGTTGCGGACCTCGTCATCTCCGCGTCCTACTCCGTGCTCGGCCGCTGGCGCGAGACGTACGAGGAGATGGACTTCTCCCAGGCCGCCGACATCCTGGAGAGGATGGGCGCCGAGCACCTCGCCGACCGCACGTGGGGGACGCTGTCGGAGGGCGAGCGCAAGCGCGTCCTCATCTCCCGCGCGCTCATGGTCAACCCGGAGCTGCTGCTGCTCGACGAGCCGGGCGCGGGCCTGGACCTCGGCGGCCGCGAGGATCTGGTCGGCTACCTCGGCGAGCTCGCGCTGGACCCGGAAGCCCCCGCAATGGTGATGATCACCCACCACGTCGAGGAGATCCCGTTCGGCTTCACCCATGCGATGCTGCTCGACGCCGGCGGGGTCGTCGCCCAGGGCCTCATCGAGGACGTGCTGACGTCGGAGAACCTCACGACGGCGTTCCACCAGTCCATCCGCGTCGACAGCATCGACGGCCGCTGGTTCGCCCGCCGGGACCGCGGCGCCGGACGCCACCGGCGGAGGACCTGAGATGTCCGCGGCGATGCGTGACGACGCGGCCCGCGCCGGTTCCGTGCCCGGTGATGCGGCCGGGCCCGGCAGTACCCCCGACGACGAGGGAGCATCCGCCCCGGCGGTTCCGCGCCTGGCGTCGACTGCCCTGCTGCTGCGCGACGGTGACGCGGGGCCGGAGGTCTTCGTCCAGCGCCGCCGCGCCTCCATGCGGTTCGCCGCCGGGATGACCGTGTTCCCAGGCGGCGGCGTCGACGACCGCGACTTCCCGGGCGACGTGGACGGCGATGGCCACGTCAGCCCCGCCATCGAGTGGGCGGGCCCGGACGTGGACTGGTGGGCAGGGGCGCTCGGCGTGCCCGCCGGCACCGCCCGGGCGCTGGTGTGCGCCGCCGTCCGCGAGACGTTCGAGGAGTCCGGCGTATTGCTGGCCGACCGCGCGGGCGACGCCGGTGCGCATCCCCTGCCGGGGGAGGACGGCGACGCCGCCCGACGCGCCCTGGAGTCGCGGGAGACGGCCCTCGCCGATTTCCTCGCGGCGCGCTCGCTGCGCCTGCGCTCCGATCTGCTGCGGCCGTGGGCGAACTGGCTCACGCCGGCGTCGAACCCGATCCGCTACGACACCTTCTTCTTCCTCGCCGCTGTGCCGGAGGGCCAGGAGCCGGACGGCCGGACGTCGGAGGCCACCGCCGCCGGCTGGGCCCGCCCAGCCGACCTGCTGGAGCGGTGGCGCGCCGGTGAGGTCCGCCTCATGCCGCCGACGTGGGCGCAGCTGCGCCGGCTGGAGGG
>JAEWGK010000101.1 GCA_023388385.1 Actinomycetes bacterium
CCTATGACAGTGAGGCCGCCCGTGCGCGGCGGTATCCGGGGTGGTTGCACGACTACAATCACCACCGGCCCCATCACGCGTTGGGCGGCCGGACTCCCGCCGAGGTCGTTCACAACCTCACGGGACACTACAGCTAGGGGCGGCAGCCGCTACTTCGCGTGGCGGCCGTAGGTGTCCGCGTCGTCCGCTGGCTCGTCGTGGGCCGGCGTCGCGGGCCACAGCGCGTGGCGGCCGAGCATCCGCACCAGGGCGGGGACCATGAGGGGACGGACGATGAAGGTGTCCAGCAGGATGCCGATGGCCATCGCGATGCCGAACTGGAACAGCTCGCGCACAGGCATGACGGTCAGCACCGCGAACGTCGCCGCGAGGATGAGGCCGGCGGACGAGACGACGCCGCCGGTGCGCGTCAGCGCGACGTTCATGGCCTCCTTCGGCGGATGCCGGTCGAGCTCCTGGCGGTAGCGGGCCATGAGGAAGATGGTGTAGTCCACGCCAAGGGCGATGGCGAAGATGAGCACGTACGCCGGCACCTGGGAGCCGATGCCATCGTCGCCGCCGATGAGCACCGCCGCGATGACGGTCGCGCCCATCGTGGCGGCGTAGCCGAGGGCCTGCAGGACCATCAGGTACACCGGCGCCAGGACACTGCGCAGCAGCACGCCGAGGACGACGCCGACGACGACGAGCAGCAGCGGCAGCAGCACCAGCAGGTCACGGTGGACCGAATCGCTCGCATCGCGGTTGGTGGCCGCCTCGCCGGCGGCCGCGGCCCGCGGCTCCGCGACGGTGCCCGCGGCCGGGTCCCCGTCGGCGCCCGACGCGACGATGTCGGGCAGCTCCCGCTCGATGGCCGCGACGTCCTCCATCGCCTCGTTCCCGTACGGGTCGTGGGCCAGGACGACGTTGAGCTCGGCGGCGGTGCCGTCGGGGGCGACGACTCCCGGCGTGGCGCGCTCGACGCTGTCGGGCAGCCGCTCCGGCAGGGCCGCCGCGGCGGCGGCGACGGTCTCCGGGGTCAGGCCGGCGTCCGCGGTGAGGAGCACCGGTTCCGGGGAGACCTCGCCGGGGCCGATCGCCTCGGCGATGACGGCCTGGCCGTCGCGGGCATCGGACTCGACGCGCAGACCGGAGACGATGTCGTTGCTCTCCTTGTATCCGGCGAGCCCCGCGGTGAGCGCCAGCAGCACGGCCAGGGATCCGGCGAGCACCGCGGCCGGCCGGCGGTCGACGGTGTCGGCGACCTTCCCCCAGATGCCGTCGTCGGTGCGGCGGACGGCCTTCTCCCGGCCACCGGGCCAGAACACCGCGTCGCCGCACGCGACGATGGCGGCGGGCAGCAGCGTGACCCCGGCGAGCAGCAGCACCACGACGCCGACGGCGAAGTACGGTCCGAACTCCCGCAGAGTCGGGGTGGTCGCCACGATGAGCGCCAGCAGGGCCAGCACGATGGTGCCCGCCGACGACAGCAGCGCGGACCCCGCCCGGTCCATGGCGCGGACCATGGCGGCGCCGTGGACGTCGGCACGCCCCGTCTCCGCACCCGCGGCGAGCTCCTCGCGGTAGCGGGACGTGACGATGAGCGCGTAGTCCGTGCCCACCCCGAACAGCAGCACGGTGAGGATGGCGGTGGACTGGGACGTGATGGCGATGACACTCGCCTGCGCCAGCCACGCCGCCACCGCGTTGGCGGCGAACAGCGCCACGGCGACGACGAGCAGCGGCAGCACGGCCAGCACCGGCGAGCGGTAGACGGCCAGGAGGATGACCAGGACGATCACGGTCGTCGCGGCGCCGAGGATCCAGTCCGCCTCGCCGAACGCGGCGGCGAGGTCGGAGGAGACGCCCGCGGGCCCGGTCACGTGGGTCTCGGCGCCGGGCGCGGCCTGGTCCGCCGCCGTCTGGAGGTCGGCGCGCAGGGTCTCGAGGGCCTCGCGGTAGCCGTCATCGTCCGGCGTGCCGCGCATGATCGCGGTGACCGTGCGGGTGGTCCCGTCGTCGGAGACGGTGCCCTCCGGCGAGCCCGGCGCGCAGTCCGGGCCCGGCCGCAGCCCCGTCGACGGGTCCGCGCACAGGGGGCTGACGACGGTGATCACCTGGTCCCGATCCTGCAGGAGCGTGACGACGTCGACCGTGGCCGCCGTGGTCGCCTCCGCGGAATCGGCGGTGACGGTGACGATCGCGGGCGGGCCGGACTCCTCCGAGGCGGCGCCGCCAGTGGGAGCCGGGGCGGGCGCGCCGGCGCCGTCCTGGCCGGGTACGCCAGTGGGAGCCGGGGCCTCGGCGGCCACATCGGAGCGGAGCTGCTCCAGCTGCTCGGACGCGACGACCGAGGATGAGTCGGCGGGAGCGGCGCCGCCTCCCCCGCCCTCGCGGACCTCCGACGCCGACGGGGAGACCAGGATGAGGACGCCGGCGAGGACAAGCCACGCGACGATGGTCCGCCGCGACCGTTTCCGGGTGGACAGTAATGCGGACATCGTCGACGTGAACATGCCGAAAATTCTCTCACGGATGCGCAGGCATTTTCCATGCGCGACTGCCGTGCGGGATGGCGTTCGCACCCCGCGTGAGGCATCGAATAGAGCGGACCGCAACAGGGTCCGAACCTTGGTGGGGCCCGTCTCAATAGGGCCCGGACGCGTCAGGGGCCGGACCGCCGCGAAACGGCGCCACGCGGGGGTCGACGCGGGAGCGGCAGCGACCCCGCCCCTCCGTCGCCCTACAGGTCTCCGGCGGCGCGGGCGAC
>JAEWGK010000173.1 GCA_023388385.1 Actinomycetes bacterium
GGCCCGGCTGACGGCGGGGTGCCGTGGGCCGAGCCCGTCGACGGGGTCGCGCGATGGCTGCCATGGGCGCAGCAGGCGGGGGCGGCGAGGGAGGCCGCGGACGGACGCCGTTGAGCCGCGCCGCCACGTCGCGGCCCCCGCCCCGCTACGTCGCGGCGGCCTCCATGATCTCCAGGCACAGGCCGGAGTCGATGGTGGCGCGGACGATCTCCAGCTTCTCCGCCATGACGTCGCGCAGCGGGCGGCCGCCCAGCCCTTCGGCGACGGCCAGCGCCGCCGCGGCGTTGAGCAGGACGGCATCGCGGATCGGGCCCGTCTCCTCGCCGGCCCACACGCGGCGGGCCACTTCGGCGTTGAACTCCGGGGTGCCGCCGCGCAGCGCGTCGGCCGGGGCGTACTCCATGCCGTGATCGGCGGGGTCGATGCGGTCCGCGCGGACCTCGCCGTCCTCGACGACGAAGACGTCGGTCGGGCCGGTCACCGTTACCTCGTCCAGGCCGTCGGAGCCCCGGATGACCAGGACGCGCTGACCGCGACGCGCGAAGGCCCGGGCCATCGTCTCCATCTGATCCGCGAAGGCGCAGCCGATGAGGCTGGCCGGCGGCTGAGCCGGGTTGGTCAGCGGGCCGAGCAGGTTGAACAGCGTCGGCACTCCCAGTGCGCCGCGCACCGGGCCGGCGAAGCGCATCGCCTGGTGGTACGTCGCGGCGAAGAGGAACGTCATGAGGAACTCCGGGTGCTCCGCCGAGCGCACGCGCCCGTCGGCGATGTCGATGCCGAAGGCCTCCAGCATGTCGGCGCCACCGGACTTCGACGATGCCGCACGGTTGCCGTGCTTGGCGACGGGCGTCCCCGACGCCGCCACCACGGCCGAGGCCATGGTGGAGATGTTCACCGTGTGCGCGCCGTCGCCGCCCGTGCCGACGATGTCGACCGACCGGTCCAGGCCCTCGACCTCCGCCGGGCGAGCGAAGGAGAGCATGCCCGAGGCGGCGGCGTCGAGTTCGGCCGGGGTGATGCCCTTGGCGAAGATGCCGAATGCGAACGCGGCGACGTGGGCGTCGTCGGCGCGGCCGGACATGATCTCGCCCATGGCGAAGCGGACGTCGTCGCCCGGGACCTCGCGCCGGGCGCCGATGGTCCGGAGGACCCTGCGCCACGTCTCCCGGGTCGTCTGCTCCGTCGTTCCGGTCATGCGTCGACTCCTCACGTCGTCGGCGTGCGGACCCGCGCCGGCGATGCCTTATCCGAGCCTTATCCGATCCGCACTGTATTAAATAGGTGCAACGGCGAAACCGCGGGAATCCTCGTCACGGCCGGCTCCGCCACCGGAAAGCATATCGAGCGGCTCCTCCGGCGGCGCGGCCAGGGACGCGGGGGACGCCGCGCAGCACGGCCACGCGCCCGCCGACCCGCACCGGTCCCACCGCGACTCCCGCCGGCGCCACCCCCTCCCCCGGGAGGCATCCGGAACCGGGCCCCGGGTGAGGTAGGGTGAGGGGAACGCGGGGACGGCGAGGGGAACGCACGACCGCGGGGCCCGAGCCGGCGGGGACCGGCCGGCCCGCCCGCCGGAGCGACCGTCGGATGAAGCGCCCGAAGAGTTCCCGGCTACCCGCAATCTTTGCCAACTCTCAGGAATCGCGATCCGTGACCTGGGCTTTTGCAAAAAACGGGGTCAAAACGGGGGTTGCGACGTGACTAAAACCTAAGAGCAGTCCATACTGTTCTATGTGACGAGCGCAGTTGAAAACCAAGGTATGACAGCACCGCGTCGTGCCGCGACACTGAACCGGCCCAACATGGTCAGTGTCGGCACGATCGTGTTCCTGTCTCAGGAATTGATGTTCTTCGCCGGCCTGTTCGCGATGTACTTCGTGTCTCGCGCCAACGGGCAGGGCGAGTCGTGGGCGTGGGGCACCGGTCACCTGAACGTGCCGTACGCCCTGCTGATCACCGTGATCCTGGTGTCGTCGTCGTTCACCGCCCAGTGGGGCGTGTTCGCGGCGGAGCGGGGTGACGTGTTCGGCCTCCGCAGGTGGTACCTGCTGACCATCGTCCTCGGCGCGATCTTCCTGGTC
The DNA here is from genome assembly GCA_023388385.1 of Actinomycetes bacterium. Taxonomy (GTDB): domain Bacteria; phylum Actinomycetota; class Actinomycetes; order Mycobacteriales; family Mycobacteriaceae; genus Corynebacterium. Next base: position 2,082 of record JAEWGK010000173.1, read on the forward strand.
GGCCAGACGTACGAGTACATCACCCTGGTCAGCCATGGCCTCACCATCCAGAACTCCATCTACGGTTCGGTGTTCTTCATCACCACGGGCTTCCACGCCGCCCACGTGCTCGCGGGCGTCCTGGCCTTCGTGGTGGTCCTCATCCGCACCGCCAAGGCCAAGTTCACCCCGGCACAGGCCACCGCCGCCATCGTCGTGTCCTACTACTGGCACTTCGTCGACGTCGTCTGGATCGGCCTGTTCATCACCATTTACTTCATCAAGTAGGCCGTAGCGGCCGCACCTGGCGCGCGGCCTACAGCCCATCCACTTTCCGACCAGTCACAAAGGGAAACAGATGGAAACCACCAACACCGACCAGCCGGGGCGCGGCACGTCCCGGCCGGCGGCCCGCAGCAAGAAGGGCCGCCGCAAGATGCGTCGCACCGCCTCCGGCGCGATGGCCCTCGCCCTCGCCCTGACCGGCGCGGGCTTCGTGGCCAACGCCGTCACCCCCGACGCACAGACCGCCCAGGCCCAGAAGGACGAGGTCGCCCTCGTCCAGCAGGGCAAGGAGATCTACGACGTCGCCTGCATCACGTGCCACGGCGCGAACCTGCAGGGCGTCCACGGCCGAGGCAAGTCCCTCATCGGCGTCGGCGAGGGCGCCGTGTACTTCCAGGTGCACTCCGGCCGCATGCCGATGCTGGCCAACGACGCCCAGGCCGAACGCAAGACCCCGCGCTACTCCGAGGAGCAGGCCCTGGCCCTCGCGGCCTACGTCCACTCCAACGGCGGCGGCTCCTCCCTCGTCCGCGACGAGGACGGCAAGCTGGCGATGGAGACCCTCCGCGGCAAGTCCACCAAGAACGGTGAGCTGCACGCCGAGGACGTCGCCCGCGGCTCCGAGCTGTTCCGTCTGAACTGCGCGTCCTGCCACAACTTCACTGGCCGTGGCGGCGCCCTTTCCTCCGGCAAGTACGCCCCGGTCCTCGACCCGGCGAACGAGCAGGAGATTTACCAGGCCATGCTGACCGGCCCGCAGAACATGCCGAAGTTCTCCGACCGCCAGCTGACCGAGGACGAGAAGAAGGACATCATCGCCTTCATCAAGTCCTCCAAGGAGACCCCGCCGCCGGGCGGCTACGGTCTCGGCGGCATCGGACCGGTCGCCGAGGGCCTGTTCATGTGGATGGCCGGCATCGTCGCGCTGATCGCGGCGGCTATGTGGATTGGATCCCGCCGATGAGTGACAACAACATCAAGAAGAACTACAGCTCCGAGGAGCTGTCGAAGATGAGCAACGAGGAGCTCGCGCGCCTCGGCACCGAGCTCGATGACGTGACCATCGCGTTCCGCAAGGAGCGCTTCCCCATCGAGAACGACCCGGCCGAAAAGCGCGCCGCCCGCGGCATCATCTACTGGCTGACCGCCGCCGTCGTCCTCGGCATCGCGTTCATCGCCGTCTACCTCTTCTGGCCCTGGGAGTTCAAGGGCCACGGCGAGGAGGGCCTGGGCCTGTACACCGCCTACACCCCGCTGCTCGGCTTCACGGCCGGCGGCAGCATCCTGGCCCTCGGCGTCGCCGCGGTGAAGTACACCAAGCGCTTCATCCCGGAGGAGATCTCCGTCCAGCGCCGCCACGACGGCCCGTCCGACGAGGTCGACCAGAAGACCATCGTCGCGCTGCTGAACGACTCCTGGCAGACCTCCACGCTGGGCCGCCGCAAGGCCATCATGGGCCTGCTCGGCACCGGCGCGGTCCTGGCCGGCATCAGCATGATTCTCCCGCTCGGCGGCATGATCAAGAACCCGTGGCGTCCGCGCCACGAGCTGGACGTCACCGGCGACGGCACCCTGTGGACCACCGGCTGGACCCTCGCCGCCCACGGCGAGAAGATCTACCTGGGCCGCGACACCGGCGCCATCGCCGAGAAGGGCCACCACGGCTACACCACCCACGGCGTCTCCCGCCTGGTGCGCATCCGCCCGGAGGACCTGTCCGCCGGCGCGATGGAGACCGTGTTCCCGCTGCCCGAGGCCGATGTCAACGACGGCGACCGCTACGACGCCCACGCCGACGTCTACGAGCACCACATGCACTCCATCCACGGTTCCCGCAACCCCGTGATGCTCATCCGCCTGCGTTCGCAGGACGCGGCCAAGGCCGTGCTCCGCCAGGGCCAGGAGGACTTCCACTACGGCGACTTCTTCGCCTACTCGAAGATCTGCACGCACATCGGCTGCCCGACCTCGCTGTACGAGGCCCAGACCAACCGAATCCTGTGCCCGTGCCACCAGTCGCAGTTCAACGCGCTGGAATACGGCAAGCCGGTCTTCGGCCCGGCCGCCCGCGCCCTGCCCGAGCTGCCCATCAATGTTGACGAGGAAGGTTTCCTCTACGCCGACGGCGACTTCTGCGAGCCCGTCGGCCCGGCCTTCTGGGAGCGTAAGTCATGACCAACACAACCCGCCTCGCGCATGCCGCGCGAAACATGGACGACCGGTACACGATGGCCTCCGGCATGCGCCGGCAGCTGAACAAGGTCTTCCCGACCCACTGGTCCTTCCTTCTGGGCGAGATCGCCCTCTACAGCTTCGTCATTCTGCTGCTGTCGGGCGTCTACCTCACCCTGTTCTTCGACCCGTCGCTGTCGAAGGTGATCTACGACGGCGCCTACGCGCCGCTCAACGGCGTCGAGATGTCGCGCGCCTACGAGACCGCGCTGAACCTCTCCTTCGAGGTCCGCGGCGGCCTCTTCATCCGCCAGGTCCACCACTGGGCGGCCCTGCTGTTCGCCATCTCGATCATGGCGCACATGTTCCGCATCTTCTTCACCGGTGCGTTCCGCAAGCCCCGTGAGGCGAACTGGGTCATCGGCGGCGTCCTGCTGCTGCTGTCCGTCGCCGAGGGCTTCATGGGCTACTCCCTGCCGGACGACCTGCTCTCCGGCGTCGGCCTGCGCATCATGTCCGCCATCATCATCGGCCTCCCGGTCATCGGCACCTGGATTCACTGGATGATGTTCAACGGCGACTTCCCGGGCGACATGATCATCCCGCGCCTCTACATCGCGCACGTGCTCATCATCCCGGCCCTGCTGCTCGGCCTCATCGCCGCGCACCTGGCGCTGGTCTGGTACCAGAAGCACACCCAGTTCCCCGGCCCCGGCCGCACCGAGAACAACGTCGTCGGCATCCGCATCATGCCGGTGTTCGCCGTGAAGTCGATGGCCTTCGGCGCCATCAACGTCGGCTTCCTCCTGCTGCTGGGCGGTCTGTTCCAGATCAACGCCATCTGGAACCTCGGCCCGTACAACCCGTCGCAGGTTTCCGCCGGCTCCCAGCCGGACATCTACATGCTGTGGACGGACGGCGCGGCCCGCGTCATGCCGGCGTGGGAGCTCTACTGGGGCAACTACACCATCCCGGCCGTGTTCTGGGTCGCCGTCCTCTGTGGTGTCCTGGTCATCCTGCTGTTCACCTACCCGTGGATCGAGATGAAGATGACCGGCGACGACAAGCACCACAACCTGCTGCAGCGTCCGCGCGACGTGCCGGTCCGCTCCTCCCTGGGCGCCGCGGCCATCACGTTCTACGCGCTGCTGACCCTGTCGGGCGGCAACGACCTCATCGCGTACCACTTCCAGATTTCGCTGAACGCGATGACCTGGGTCGGCCGCATCGGCCTGGTCATCCTCCCGCCGCTCGCGTACTTCATCACGTACCGCATCTGCATCGGCCTGCAGCGCTCCGACCGCGCCGTCCTGGAGCACGGCATCGAGACGGGCGTCATCAAGCAGCTGCCGTCCGGTGAGTTCATCGAGGTCCACCAGCCGCTCGGCCCGGTCGACGACCACGGCCACCCGGTCCCGCTGGAGTACCAGGGCGCGTACGTCCCGAAGCAGATGAACGAGCTCGGCCTGGCCGGCGAGGGCGCCCGAGGCAGCTTCCTCAAGGCGGACCCGGCGGACATCGTCGCCGAGGCCGACCGCATCGCGCACGAGAACCACGAGCAGGAAACGGACATGTTCCGCGAGCTCGAGGCCCGCAACGCCGAGGATCGCGCCGACCGCGACCACTAGGCCGCGCGAAGGGCATCGCCCCAACTGCGCTCACGCCGCCCCCTCCCCGGGGTAACCCGGGGAGGGGGCGTTTTCCGCATGACGACGCGCCCCCCATCACCCCTCGCCCCGCGCGGCGGAGAACCTCGTCACACGTGTCTCCGCCGAGGCCGCACGTGGCGGGCGACCCGGCCATCCGGGGCGCATCCGGCCCGGCATCCGGGCGTAGAATGGGAAGGCCACGCCGGGTCGGGCAGCCGACCCACGCCGAGCCCTCCCCACCGCGCCCCGGTGCGGAGTGGCGTCCCTCCCCTACCCCAGGAGTCAGCCATGGCCACCACCGTCACCGGTTCCGTGGACGCGGGCGCGACGCAGCTCGTCGCCAACGACGTCCACTACGACTATGAGGGCACCCCCGTCCTGGAGGGCGTCAACCTCACCCTCTCGGCCGGCGATGTCCTGGGGCTCGTCGGCGACAACGGCAGCGGCAAGTCGACGCTGCTGTGGGTTCTGTCCGGCCGGCGCAAGCCGACCTCGGGCCGCGTGACGCACCTGGGCGTCCGCGCTCTCGGCTCGCAGGAGCTCAACGCCCCGTTCGACTCGACGGGCCGGATGCTCGTCGAGGAGGCCCTCGGCCCCTCGCGGCGCCGCCTGGAGGAGCTCGAGAGAGCCGGCGCCGCCATGGCGGAGGCGTCCGACGATGACGCCGCGGCCGCCGCCGAGGATGCCTACAGCCGTGTTTTCGCCGACGTCATGGCACATGACGACTGGAACGCGGAGCACAACGCGGAAGTCGTCCTCGACCACATGGGCCTCTCCGTCGACGGGCCGGACGGACCGCTGCTCGACCAGCTGACCGTCGAGATGTCCGGCGGCCAGCGGGCCCGGCTGGGGCTGGCGCTGACGCTCATCCGCAAGCCGGAGATCCTGCTCCTCGACGAGCCGACGAACCACCTCGACGACCGTGGCCGGCAGCTCATCATCGACACGATCCACGAACATCCGGGCATCGTCGTCGTCGCCACGCACGATCGGGACTTCCTGGATGAGGTGTGCACGCACATCGGCGACCTCATCCCCGGCCGCGGTGGTCTGGGGCTCTTCCGCGGCAACTGGACGGCCTACGACCGTCACCGGCGCCACGCCCGCCAGCTGTGGGAGCACCAGTGGCGCACGGAGGAGCACGAGCGTGATCGGCTCACCCGCACCATCGAGAAGGCCAACGAGGAGGAGGACCGCGAGATCGCGCGCTCCGACAACGACAAGATGGCGTTCGACCTCGCCGGCGGCCGCGTGGAGCGCCAGCGGGCCCGCCGGATCCGCGCCGCGCGGCAGCGGCTGGGGGAGCTGGAGGAGGACGGCGTCGCCAAGCCCCCGGCGCTGCTCGGCTTCGACGCGCCGATCACCGCTCCCCCGTCCACGAAGCGCGTCGCGGCGGGCTCCGACGAGGACTTCCACATCCGGCTGCGCGGCGTCGTCGTGCCGGACCGGCTGCACGTCGGCACGCTGACGGTCCGCCCCGGCGACGTCGTGGTCATCACCGGGCCGAACGGCGCGGGCAAGTCGACGCTCATCTCCGTCATGGCCGGCGAGACCGCGCCGCAGTCGGGCGAGGCGCGCATCGGCCTCGGCGCGACCGTCGGCATCCTGAAGCAGGAGCAGGAGTGGGACGACCCGCGGAAGACCGCCCGCCAGCTCTACGAGGAGCTGCGGTCGTCCCGCGTGGACTTCGACGACCTCGGGCTCCTGAGTCCCGAGGACGCCGACCGCCCCGTCGGCGACCTGTCCGTGGGTCAGCAACGCCGCGTGGCGTTTGCGCTCGTCGTCGCCGACCCGCCGCAGGTGCTGCTCCTCGACGAGCCCACGAACCACCTGTCCGTGGACCTCATCGAGGAGGTCCAGGACGCGATCACGGCCGCCGAGGGCACCATCGTGGTCATCACCCACGACCGCCGCATGGTCGAGCGCCTGGAAGCCCGGCACCTCGTGGTCGAGGACGGCGAGGTTGTCGAGCTGCCGCGCGGGCAGCGCCCCATCGAATACGCCTGACGACGTCTCCCGTGCCGCCCAGTGCACGCATGGAGCCGCCCCTCCACCGGAAGGCCTGGTGGAGGGGCGGCGGCCCGTGCGTCCCGTCCCCGCGGGACCGGTGAGGTCCGTGCGGCCGTGACGGCCGGCGCTGCGGGCGGGTGGAGAAGGCTAGTGCTTCTCGCGCGGGATGAGGTACTGGGTGTTCAGTCGGGTCGTGGCGTAGATGAGGACCACGGCGCCGATGACGATGAGCCACATCTGCCAGAACGCGATGCCCGCGCCCATCAGGAAGATGCCCATGGTCATGACGAACGGCCAGATGGAGCTCGCGGAGAAGAATCCCAGCGTGCCGGCGCCGTCCGCGATCTCGGCCTCCTCCCAGTCGGAGGGGGTGATGTCGGAACGGTCCTCGGTGAAGTGGAGGTAGACGCCGACCATGAGGGTCAGCAGGGCGGAGAAGACGAGGCCGACGGCGCCGACCCACTCGACGCGGCCGTGGTTCTCGTTGATGACGTTGCCCGTGTCCTGAAGGTGCATGGTGGCGAAGATGTACATCACCGCCATGACGGTCAGGAACACCGTGAGGCCGTAGAACAGCTTGGCGGAAGACTTCATTGTCGTGCCTTTTCCTCTCGTGTGGCCTTAGTTCTGGGCGTTGAGGTCGACGGTGTTGGCGCCGCGGTCGGTCAGGTCGCGGGTGTCGACGCGACCCGGGTTGAACGGGCTGGTGGACAGGGCGTAGCCCGGCTCGCCGATGTGCTCGAGGGCCTGCGCGTTGGTGGCTTCGGGGTTCTCGCGGCGGAAGTTGATGTACTCGGCGAACTGCTCGCGGGAGACCGCGCGGATCTCGAAGTTCATCATGGCGTGGTAGGTGCCGCACATCTCGGCGCAGCGGCCGACGAAGGCGTTGCGGTGCTCATCGTTCGGGTTCGCGACCGGGCGGGACTCCATGAGGCGCTCGGAGATCTCCTCGATCTGGAACCTGCGCTGGGCCTTGTTGGCCTCGGGGTGCGGGAACGCGTCGCGCTTGAACAGGAACTCCGGAACCCAGAAGGAGTGGACGACGTCCGCGGAGGCGAGGTTGAACTCGATGGGCGTACCGGTCGGCAGGACCAGCACCGGGACCTCGTCGGTGGTGCCGACGGTCTCGATCTCGTTGAAGTGCAGGTAGGACATGTCCGAGGTGGACTGGCCGTGGATCGGGTAATCGCGCTGATCCGGCGCGCCCGGCTCCTTGTGCGGCGCGTGATGGCCGGTTTCGGTGAAGTAGACCTCCGGGTCCTCGCCCTGGACGCGGCCGTCGTAGTCCTCGCCGCCGAGGATGTCATTGGACACGTTCGCGTAGCCGAACTTCCAGTTCCACTGGAAGGCCGTCACGTCGACGGTGACCTGCGGTTCCTTGTCCAGGGCGGTGACGTCGTCCTGCGTCTGGACGGTGAAGAAGAACAGCGCCATGACGATGATGATCGGCAGGACCGTCAGGACCAGCTCGACCGGGACGTTGTAGGCCGTCTGGCGCGGGAACTCGTCGTCGCCGCGCTTCTCCGCCTTCTTGGCGGTGAAGGTCGCGGCGGAGTAGAGGGTGACGCCCCAGACGATGATGCCGATGATCCAGGCCGCGACCCAGGTCCAGACCCAGAAGTTGCCCATGGCCTGGGACTCCGGGGTCACGCCCTGGGGCCATCCGAAGCGAAGCGCCTGGAAGAACGCATTGTCCGGCGGGGCGACGTCACAGCCCGCCAGGAACGCGCCGCCGCCGGCGAGGGCGCCGACGAGGCCGAGCTTACGGAGTGCGCCGTGCTCATTACGCTGATTCACGTGTGTCTGCCTTCCTGATCCACACATTCCCTGGGAGGTCCCGATCACGGGTGAGGCGCCGGGCAGGGATGATCCTTGTCCCATGCAGGGTATCCCATTCCTGTGAATTCTCCACACCGGATGGGCCGCTGGGGTGGGCTCAAGTATAACGCTGCTGATAAAAGCCTGAGAAGAGGTGGGATTCGGGGGTGGCGGCGTGTTCCGTGATGTGCGTCACGCAGGCCGGCGGCCCGCCCGTGGATGCCCGGCGCCGACCCCGACGGCGCTAGGGTGGGACGACGTACCCGCCGCCCCGGGCCCCGGCCACCCGCCCGCACCCGGACCGCGGTCCCCTCCCCGCACGAAAGGACCCCGAAGCACATGTGTGGCCTCCTCGGCATCCTCGCGGCCAACGGCGACGCCGCCGAACTCCAGCCCGCCGTCGAGCGCGCCCTGCCGTGCATGCGGCACCGCGGCCCCGACTCGGACGGCACGTGGCATGACGCCGACGCCGTCTTCGGCTTCAACCGCCTCTCCATCATCGACCTGGCCCACAGCGACCAGCCGCTGACGTGGGGCCCGGAGGGCGAGCCGGACCGCTACGCCATGACCTTCAACGGCGAGATCTACAACTACGTGGAACTGCGCGAGGAGCTGGCGGCCGCCGGCTACTCCTTCAACACGGAGGGCGACGGCGAGCCGATCGTCGTCGGCTTCCACCACTGGGGCGCGGACGTCGTCACGCACCTTCGCGGCATGTTCGGCATCGCCATCTGGGACACGAAGGAACGCGTCATGTTCCTGGCGCGCGACCGCTTCGGCATCAAGCCGCTGTACTACGTCACCACGGACCGCGGCACGGCGTTCTCCTCCGAGAAGAAGTCGCTGCTGGAGATGGCGCCGGAGATGGGCTTCGACGCGAAGGATCTCGACCGCCGCGCGCTGGCCCATTACACGGATCTGCAGTACGTGCCGGAGCCGGAGAGCCTCCACGCCGAGATCCGCCGCCTGGAGTCCGGCTGCTCCGCCACCATCGCCCCCGGAGGGAAGGTCGAGCAGAAGCGCTACTTCGACCCCACCTTCCCGATCCGCCCGGTCTCCTCCGGATCCGAGCAGGCCGTCTTCGACCGGATCGCCGAGGTGATGGAGGATTCCGTCGCGAAGCACATGCGCGCCGACGTGACGGTGGGCTCGTTCCTCTCCGGCGGCATCGACTCGACGGCGATCGCGACGCTGGCCAAGCGCCACAACCCGGATCTGCTGACGTTCACCACCGGCTTCGAGCGCAAGGGGTTCTCCGAGGTCGACGTCGCGGCGGAGTCCGCGGCGGTGATCGGCGTGGAGCACATCGTCAAGGTGGTGTCGCCGGAGGAGTTCGCGGCGGCCATCCCGGAGATCATCTGGTTCCTCGACGACCCGGTGGCGGACCCGGCGCTGGTGCCGCTGTACTTCGTCGCGGCCGAGGCCCGCAAGCACGTCAAGGTCGTGCTGTCGGGCGAGGGCGCCGACGAGCTGTTCGGTGGCTACACGATTTACAAGGAACCGCTGTCGCTCTCGCCGTTCGAGCGCGTTCCCGGCATCCTGAGGAAGGGGCTGCGCGGCATCGGCGACGCGCTGCCGGACGGCATGCGCGGCAAGTCCCTGTTGCAGCGCGGCACGACGCCGCTGGAGGATCGCTACTACGGCAACGCCCGCTCCTTCAACTGGGAGCAGCTGCACTCCGTCCTGCCGTGGGCCACGCCCGACATGGACCACCGCGAGGTCACCGCGCCGATCTACGCGCGGTCCCGCGGCATGGACCCGGTGACCCGCATGCAGCACCTGGACCTGTTCACGTGGCTGCGCGGCGACATCCTGGTCAAGGCCGACAAGATCACCATGGCGAACTCCCTGGAGCTGCGCGTGCCGTTCCTGGACAAGGAGGTCTTCTCCGTCGCCGAGACGCTGCCGGTGGACATGAAGGTCGCCCACGGCACGACGAAGTACGCGCTGCGCAAGGCGATGGAGCAGATCGTGCCGCCGCACGTGCTCAACCGACGCAAGCTGGGCTTCCCGGTGCCCATCCGCCACTGGCTGGCCGGTGACGAGCTGCGCGGCTGGGCGGAGGACGTCATCCGCGAGTCGCAGACGGACGAGCTCATCGACAAGGCCGCGGTGCTCCGCATGCTCGAGGAGCACCATCCGACCGAGCGCGACCACTCCCGCCGCCTGTGGACGGTGCTGGCCTTCATGATCTGGCACGGCATCTTCATCGAGGACCGCATCCGCCCGTCCATCCCCCACCGCGACTATCCGGTGGACATCTAGGAGGGGCACGCGCGTTGCGACGGCTCCCGCGCCGTCGCGGCGCCGTCCCCGTGCCCGTGGCCCCGGGGTGCGTGCCGACGCGGCCCGCCCCCTCCCCGCCCGCATGTGACACCGCCCCGGTGCCGGCCATCATGGCCGGTACCGGGGCGGTGTCCGCGTCCACGGTGCGCCGCGGGGCGCGGGGCGCGTTCCGCGGGGCGTCAGGGCATCAGTTGAAGGAGTCGCCACAGGCGCAGGAGCCGGTGGCGTTCGGGTTGTCGATGGTGAAGCCCTGCTGCTCGATGGTGTCGGCGAAGTCGATGGTCGCGCCCATCAGGTACGGCGCGGACTGGCGGTCGACGACCAGGCGCACGCCGCCGAACTCCTCGGCCACGTCGCCGTCGAGCTCGCGGTCGTCGAAGTACAGCTGGTAGCGCAGGCCCGCGCAGCCGCCGGGGGCGACGGAGATGCGCAGGGACAGGTCGGTGGCGCCCTCCTGATCCAGGAGCGCCTTCGCCTTCGCGGCGGCGGCGTCGGTCAGGGTCACGCCGGTGGTCTGGGCGGTGGTCATGCGGAGTCTCCTAGCTCGGTACGTCGTGGCGATGTTGTCCGGTCGGGGAATGCCCCGAGGGTACACGGTCGCCCGGGGGCCGCTCCGGTCGGCGGCCATGTCCGGGTCAACCCGCGACGGGACCAGGTTATTCCCGCCCGGGGTGCATCGCCTAGTCTTGTGGCCGTGAAGCTGCCCTGGAAGAAAACCGATGACGCCGAGCGCGACACCGCCCGCGCCACAACCGCCGACGATCTCGACGCCGCCGGGGACGAGGCCGGCACCGCCTCCGCCGGCGGGGGCGACGCCGCCGGCGACGGCACCCGCGCCGCGAAGGGCGGGGGGAAGGCCAAGGGCAGTGCTTACACCCCGAAGAAGGGCCGCCCAACCCCGAAGCGCAACGAGGTCCGCCGCGAGCACGGCGAGCTGCGCGGCCCGGTGAAGCCGCCGCTGACCTCGAAGGAAGCCCGCGAGCGCCGCAAGGAGCAGAAGGCCTCCATGAGCAAGGAGGAGCTCAAGGCGCAGAAGGCCCGCGAGCGCGCCGAGCGCCGCGAGCAGCGCCGCATCGCCGAGGAGCGCATGGCCGCCGGCGACCCGAAGTACATGCTCCCTCGCGACCAGGGCCCGGAGCGCCGCCTGGTGCGCGACTGGGTGGACTCCCGCCGCTTCATCGCGAACATCTTCCTGCCGTTCGCGCTGGTGCTGCTGCTGGTCATGATCGTCGGCCAGGCCATCCCGACCATCGCCAACGTCGTGTCGCTGGTGGCGATGGTCCTCATCCTCGCCCTGGCCGTTGAGGGCGTGTGGATCGGCCGCAAGGCCAACAGCGTCGTCCGCGAGCGAATGCCGGAGTCGACGGAGACCGGCTTCGGCCTGGGCTTCTACGCCTACTCCCGCGCCTCCCAGCCGCGCCGCCTGCGCACCCCGCGCCCGAACGTCGAGATCGGCGGGAAGTACTAGGGCGATGCGGACGCTGGTCCTCGGCGGCGCCCGGTCGGGCAAGTCCGCGTGGGCCGAGTCCCTGCTCGGCGGGCGGATCGGCGGCGCGGCCGCCCCTCCCGTCCACTACGTCGCCACCGCTCGGCCATGGCCCGGGGCGGACGGCTTCGACGCGGACTTCGCCGCCCGCATCGCCGGCCATCGTTCCCGCAGACCCGCGCACTGGCGCACGGTCGACGACGCCGACGCGGTCGACACGCTGCGCGACCTCGCGGCGGCCTCCCCCGCTCCCCCGGTGCTCGTGGACGACATCGGGACATGGCTGACGCACCAGCTGGACGACGCCGGCCTGTGGGACGCGCCGCGGGGCTCGGTCGCCGGACGCTGCGACCAGCTGGTCGGCGCGGTGGCCGCGTGGCCGTGCGGGCCGGGTGCCGGGGAGCTCGTCGTCGTCACGCCCGAAGTGGGGATGTCGGTCATTCCCGGGCATCATTCGGGCCGGCTCTTCCGCGACGAGCTCGGCGCGCTCAACGCCCGGCTGGCGGAGGTCTGCGACCGCGTGGTGCTGGTCGTCGCGGGACTGCCGCTGACGCTGAAGGAGCCGGGGGCGTCCCCGGGCGGGCGGTGACGGGTCCCGGGCTAGTCTCGTGGGCATGAGCCAGGATTACTTCGGACGCGTCAGCCCTCCGGACGAGAAGGTCGCGGAGGAAGCCCGCGCGCACCACGCCACCCTGACCAAGCCCGCCGGGTCGCTCGGGCGGCTGGAGGACCTCGGCGCGTGGATCTCGTCGTGCATGGGCGAGGTCCCGCCGCGGTCGCTGGACGACGCGCGCGTGGTGGTCTTCGCCGGCGACCACGGCGTCGCGGCCGGCGGCGTATCCGCGTACCCGGCGGAGGTGTCCATCCAGATGTTCGAGAACATCGTCAACGGCGGCGCCGCCATCAACGTCCTGGCCCGCTGCAACGGCGCGTCGGTGTACGCCGCGGACATCAGCCTGGACCGCGACGTGGACGAGGCGCAGGCGCCGTTCCACGTCCGCCGATCCTGCGGGTCCATCGACCGGGAGGACGCGATGGATGAGGAGGAGCTGGACCGCGCCATCCGCGCCGGCATCAAGCTGGCGGACGACGCGATCGACTCGGGCGCGCAGCTGCTGGTCCCGGGCGACCTGGGCATCGGCAACACCACCCCGGCGGCGGTGCTCATCGGCCACGTCGCTGGCCGCGAGCCCGTGGAGGTCGTCGGCCGCGGCACCGGCATCGACGACGAGGGCTGGAAGCGCAAGTGCGCCGCGGTCCGCGACGCGATGTTCCGCGTCCGCCGCCTGCGCAACCAGCCGCTGGAGATCCTGCGCCGCGCCTCCTCCCCCGACCTCGCGGCGATGGCGGCGTTCATCGCCCGCGCCGCGTCGCGCCGCACCCCGGTGCTGCTCGACGGCTTGGTGGTGACGTCGGCGGCGGTCATGGCCGACGAGCTCGCCCCGGGTGCGGCGAGGTGGATGGTCGCCGGCCACCGTGGCGCGGAACCGGCCCACGCGATCGCGCTGCGCCACCTGGGCCTGGAGCCGCTGCTGGACTACGGGATGCGGCTGGGCGAGGGCTCCGGCGCCGCGCTGTCCCTCGGCGTCCTGCAGTCCGCGGTCGCCATCATGCGCGACATGGCGACGTTCGATTCCGCGGGCGTCAGCGAGAAGGCCTGACCGGATGTCCGGCAAGGCCGGGTTCGATCCCGGCTCCACGGGCGACTCCCACGGCCCGGCTGTCGTGGAGGGCGTGACGACGGCCCTGTCGTGGCTCACCGTCGTGCCCGTGCGCGGTGCGTCCGTGTTCGACCGGACCACGGGCCGGCGCGCCGTCGCCGCGTTGCCCGTCGCGGGGCTCGTCCCCGGTGCGGCGGCGGCGCTAATCATCGGCGCCTGTGCGTGGGCGGCGGGCCCATCCGGCGCGCCGGGGGCCGTGACGCCCCTCGTCGGTGCCCTGGCGGTGCTGGCGCAGGTCGCGCTGACCCGGGGGATGCACCTGGACGGCGTCGCCGACGTTGCCGACGCGCTGGGCTCCTACGGCGACCGGGACCGGGCGCGGGAGATCCTCGCCGACCCGGCGACGGGCCCGATGGGTGTCGGCGCCATCGGGCTGTCCCTGCTGCTGCAGACGGCGGGCCTGGCCGCGATCGCGGGCTCGGGGGTCCCGGTGTGGGCCGCCGCGGCCGCCGCGTGCGCGCCGGCGGTGCTCGGCCGGGCCGCGGCGACCACGGCCTGCCACCGGTCGCTCCCCCCGATGCGGGAGGGCGGCTTCGGGGGCCTCACCGCCGCCACGCAGCCGGCGTGGGCGATCACGTGCTGGTGGGCCGTGCTGTGCGTCGCGACGTTCCCCGTCGCCGGGGCCGCCGGCCCCGCCGCGTGCGCGGTCGCGTGCGGCGCGGCCGTCGTCCTGGGCCGGCACGCGGTGCACCGCTTCGGCGGCGTCAACGGCGATGTGCTCGGTGCCGTCATCGAGGTCGCGGCGGCCGCATCCGCGGCGGTGCTGGGCCTGGGCATGGGCATCGGCCCGGCCCTCGGCGCGGGCATCGCCGGCTGAGGCTGGAATCTCCGGCCGCGGCGGGCCGGGCCCGTGGAGGGGTACCCCCGACCTGCGACGATGCCGCAATTCACCCCCACTCTCTCGCCCCGAACAAAAACCCTTGACGGCGTACTGGGTGGGGTTTAGAGTTAGTGTCACACCGCCGGTGAGGCGGAGTCGGAGGCCCGGTTCCGGAGCTCGCCCACATCAACTCGAGCGTCGACCGTTTGCCGGGGCGCCACGCACGAGCTGCCAAATCGGGCCTCCATTACCCCTTATAGGACCGGAAACGCGCCTCGTGGCATCGCCGCGGGGCGTGCTTCCATGTGCGGGCCCGATCGCCCGGGCACGGCCGGCGGTGCACCCGGCCGCATCCCGCGGATGCGTCGCACGCGAAACGCCCACCACACCCGTTTAAGGGGTGGCGGGCGTTCTTTTTCCCGGAAAACCAGCCGGGCTGCGGGGCACCTCACGCGGGGCGCGCGCCCGGGCTACCGATCCCCGGGCTACCGATCCCCGGCCGGGACGAGGACTCGGATCCAGCCGTGGACGTCCTCGACCTCGCCGTGCTGGATGCCGGTGAGGCGCTCGCGCAGGCGCATGGTCCACACGCCGGTCTCGCCGTGGTTGATGGAGAAGCCGCCGCCGTCGTACTCGACCTCGCCGACGGGGGTGATGACGGCCGCGGTGCCGCAGGCGAAGGCCTCGGACATCGAACCGGAGGTCGCGTCGTTCTCCCAGTCCTCCGTCGACACGCGCTTCTCTTCGACGGTCATGCCCATGTCCGCGGCGACGGTCAGCAGGGAGTCGCGGGTGATTCCCGGCAGCAGCGAGCCGGACAGCGCGGGGGTGACCAGGGTGATGGCGGAGGCGTCGTCGCCGGCGCCGTAGAGGAAGGCGAGGTTCATGCCGCCCATCTCCTCGATGTAGTCGCGTTCGATGGCGTCGAGCCACACGACCTGGTCGCAGCCCTTCTCCTCGGCCTGGGCCTGGGCGGCCAGGGAGGCGGCGTAGTTGCCGGCGAACTTCGCGGCGCCGGTGCCGCCGGGGCAGGCGCGGACGTACTCGCGGGACAGCCAGACCTTCACGGGATTGATGCCGCCGGAGAAGTAGGCGCCGGCCGGGGAGGCCATGAGGAGGAAGGTGTAGCTCTTCGACGGGTGGACGCCGAGGGTGCGCTCCGTGGCGAACATCAGCGGGCGCAGGTACAGGGAGGCCTCGCCACCGGCTTCGGGGACCCAGGCGGAGTCGATGTCGACGAGCAGGCGGACGGCCTCGAGGAAGTCCTCCTCCGGCAGCTGCGGCATGGCCATGCGCTCGGCGGAGCGCTGGAAGCGGCGGGCGTTCTGCTCCGGGCGGAAGGTGACGATGGAGCCGTCGGCCTGGCGGTACGCCTTGAGGCCTTCGAAGATCGCCTGGCCGTAGTGCAGCACGGACGAGGCCGGGTCCATGGTGATCGGCCCGTACGCCTCGACGCGGGCGTCGTGCCAGCCGCGGTCGGTGTCCCAGTCGATGACGACCATGTGGTCGGTGAAGTAGCGGCCGAACCCGGGGTTGGCCAGGCGCTCGGCACGCTCCGCGTCCGACAGGGGGCTCGGATTCGGGCGGATCTCGAAGTTCTGTGCTGCCATGCGGGCAATCCTAGTCCCGGGACAGCCCCGCGCAGTCCCCCGCCCCCGCGTACCGTGGTGTCGTCCCGATGACCGTGAACAAAGAAAGGCCCCAGGTGATCATCGCATGAGCGACGTCCACGCCACCGCAGCCATCCTGTCCGTCCTGCCCGCCGTCGGCAGGCGCACCGTCCTGTCGGGCGGCGACGCCCTGCCCGCGGACGCCGACGCGCTCGTCGTCGGCGTACTCGACGGCGACGACGGACTGGAGCTCATCGGCTCCGCCGCTCTCGCCGGCCACGACGCCGAGGTGCTGGCGTCCCTGTCCGCCGTCGATGCGAAGGGCTCGCTGGAGTCCGTCGCCCGCGTCCCGGCGCCGGAGGGCATCGCCGCCGCGGCGATCGTCGCCGTGGGCCTGGGCTCGGAGGATCCGTCGTCCGACGACGTGCGCCGTGCCGCCGGCGCCGCCGCGCGCGCCCTGTCCGGCGCGGACGTCGTCGCCTCGGCGCTCGGCTCCATCGACGCCGCCGCCGCGCTGGAGGGTGCGGCGCTCGGCGCGTACTCGTACACCGGTCTGAAGGGGGGATCGCGTGACGACGCCGGCTCGGACGCCTCCCCGGCCGGCGCCGCGGAGCAGCGGGTGACCGTGCTGGGGGCCACGGAGGAGGACGCGGCCCGTGCCCAGCACGTCGCGGAGGCGGTGTGCATCGCCCGCGACCTGGTGAACACCCCGTCGTCGCACCTGTACCCGGAGACGTTCGCGGACGTGTCCCGCGCGATCGGCGAGGCCGAGGGCCTCGAGGTCGAGGTGCTGGACGACGCGCAGCTGGCCGAGGGGGGCTTCGGCGGCCTCATGGCCGTCGGCGGCGGCTCCTCCCGCGGGCCGCGCCTGGTGCGCCTCATCCACCGCGGCGCCGGGGCGGACGCGGACCGCTCCCGCCGCGTCGCACTGGTGGGCAAGGGCGTCACCTTCGACACCGGGGGCATCTCCATCAAGCCGTCGGCGCAGATGGGCAACATGATCAGCGACATGGGTGGCGCGGCCGGCGTCATCGGCGCAGTCGTCCTGGCCGCCCGCCTGGACCTGCCGCTGGAGGTCATCGCGACGGTCCCGATGGCGGAGAACATGCCGTCGGCGCGCGCGTACCGCCCGGGCGACGTCATCACTCAGTACGGCGGCACGACGGTCGAGGTGCAGAACACCGACGCCGAGGGCCGCCTCATCCTGGCCGATGCCATCGTCCGCGCCTGCGAGGACGACCCGGCGTACCTGCTGGACACGGCGACACTGACGGGCGCGCAGCTGGTCGCCCTCGGCGGCCGCACGCCGGGCGTCATGGGCACGGAGGAGTTCCGCGACCGCGTCGCCGAGCTCTCCCGCAGCGCAGGCGAGAACGGCTGGACCATGCCGATGCCGGAGGAGCTGGCGGAAGGCCTGTCCTCCCCCATCGCCGACCTGCAGAACATCGGGGCGGGCCGCGAGGGCGGCATGTCCGTCGCCGCGTCGTTCCTGGAGCACTTCGTCGCCGACGGCATCCACTGGACCCACGTCGACGTCGCGGGCCCGGCCTACAACACCCATGGCGCGTGGGGCTACACCCCGAAGCGCGCGACGGGCGTGCCGGTGCGCACCATCCAGGCGATGCTCGAGGACGTCGCCGCAGGCTCCGCGCCCGCCCCGATGACCGCCGACGGCGCGGAGGGCGCCGGCGCGGACGAGTAGCCGCCGCACCTCCCCATAGGCCCGGGCGATGATCCGTGGCAGGCGCGCCGAGTTCTCCCCGCCTTTCCGACGGGCGGGAGGGGCGCGGCGCGCCCGCCTTTCAGGCGGTACCCTTGTTCGTGATCACCAACCTTTTTGCGAATGTCGAGGAGTGCGAACATGGCGACCTCTGTTGAGATGCCGGAACTGGGCGAGTCCGTAACGGAAGGCACTATCACCACCTGGCTGAAGGAGGTCGGCGACCACGTCGAGGTCGACGAGCCGCTGCTGGAGGTCTCCACCGACAAGGTCGACACCGAGGTCCCGTCCCCGGTCGC
>JAEWGK010000201.1 GCA_023388385.1 Actinomycetes bacterium
CTCCTCGGGCCGCCAGGGCTACGCGCTGGCGGACGTCGCCGCGCACCGCGGTGCGCGCGTCACCCTCATCGCGGGGGCGACTGATGCGCTGGACACGCCGCCGGGCGCCGAGCTGGTACGCATCACCTCGGCCCGTGACCTTGACGCCGCGGTGGCGGAGGCGGCTCCGGATGCCGACCTCATCATCATGGCCGCCGCCGTCGCCGACTTCCGGCCTGAGGAGGAAGCCGGGGTCAAGATGAAGAAGGGCGCCGACGACGACGCGCTGTCGACGCTGCGGTTGACGGAGAACCCCGACATCCTCCGCCGCACGGTCGGCCGTCGCGAGGCCGGCGAATTGGCTGCGGACACCGTCATCTGCGGGTTCGCCGCGGAGACCGGCGACGGCGAGCACACGCCGCTCGACCTGGCGAAGCGGAAGATCGCGCGCAAGGGCTGCGATCTTCTCATGTGCAACGACGTCTCCGGCGGCGGCACGTTCGGCGCCGAGGACAACGCCGGCTGGATTCTCACGGCGGACGGGGGAGTGGACGAGGTCCCGCGTGGCTCGAAGGATGCCGTCGCGGCCGCGATCCTCGACGCCGCGGTTCGCCTGCTGGACACACGAACCGCTTAGTCTATACTCGCCTGAGTTGCCCCGGGCCGGCCCCGCCGGATCCCGGGACGGCGGGCCCCGTGCCCGCATCCCGTACCCGAGCCCCGCGCACGCGGCCATCGTCGAGGGCCGCGCGGGCGCCGTCCCCCCGTCGGAAGGAACGCGTTCCATGACCACCCAGGACCTCCGCCTGTTCACGAGCGAGTCGGTGACCGAGGGCCACCCGGACAAGATCTGCGACGCCATCTCGGATTCGATCCTCGACGCGATGCTCGCCGACGATCCCGACAGCCGCGTCGCGGTGGAGACCGTCGTCACGACCGGCCAGGTCCACGTCGTCGGCGAGGTGTCCACCCGCACCTACGTCGACATCCCGCGCCTCGTCCGCGATCGCCTCATCACCATCGGCTTCGACTCCTCCGAGAAGGGCTTCGACGGCTGCACCTGCGGCGTCCTGGTCTCCATCGGCGAGCAGTCGCCGGAGATCTCCGACGGCGTCACCCAGTCGCTTGAGGCCCGCACCGCAGAGGGCGGGGAGGTCCACGCGGACGACCTGGCCGGAGCCGGCGACCAGGGCCTCATGTTCGGGTACGCCGTCGACGAGACCCCGGAGCTCATGCCACTGCCCATCGCCCTGGCGCACCGGCTGGCCCGCCGCCTCACCGAGGTCCGCAAGCAGGGCATCGTCGACTACCTGCGCCCGGACGGCAAGACCCAGGTCACCGTCGGCTACGACTCCGACGACCGCCCGGTCGCGCTGGACACCGTCGTCATCTCCACGCAACACGACGCCGGCATCCCGCACGAGCGCATCGAGGCCGATCTGCGCACCCTCGTCATCGACCACGTCCTGGGGGAGGAGGGCCTGCCGGAGCTCGCCGTCTCCGACCTGAAGGTCCTGGTCAATCCGTCGGGTTCCTTCGTCCTCGGTGGCCCGATGGGCGACGCGGGCCTGACCGGCCGCAAGATCATCGTCGACACCTACGGCGGCATGGCCCGCCACGGCGGCGGCGCGTTCTCCGGCAAGGACCCGTCGAAGGTCGACCGCTCCGCCGCCTACGCCATGCGCTGGGTCGCGAAGAACGTCGTGGCCGCGGGCCTGGCCCGCCGCGCCGAGGTCCAGGTGGCCTACGCCATCGGCCGCGCCAACCCCGTCGGACTCTACGTGGAGACCTTTGGCACCGGCGCCGTCGACCAGCGCACGATCGAAGACGCGATCCGCAAGGTCTTCGACCTGCGCCCGGCCGCCATCATCCGCGAGCTGGACCTGAAGCGGCCCATCTACGCCGACACGGCGGCGTACGGCCACTTCGGCCGTACGGACCTCGACGTCCCGTGGGAGCGCACCGACCGCGTCGAGGACCTGCGGGCGGCCGCCGGCCTCTGACGCCCGGCGGGGACGCCGGTCGGCGGGGTCCCGCGCTCACCGCCGCCTATCATCGAGCCCATGACCCAGGCCCCTGACCCCGGCGTCCGCGCCCCCGTGGCGCGGGTGCTTCCGCTGCTGGGGCTGCCGCACCTGGATCGGGTCTTCGACTACGCGGTGCCGGAGGAGATGCGCGACGTCGCACGTCCCGGGGTCCGCGTGCGCATCCGCTTCTCGGGGCGCCTGGTCGACGGCATCCTCATGGAATTGGCGGAGGAGTCGGAGCACCCCGGCCGGCTCTCGGAGCTGAAGGCCGTCCTTTCCCCGCACATCGTCTACCCGCCGCAGCTCGCGCGTCTCGTGGAGTCGCTGGTGGAGCTCTACGGCGGCGTGCGGTCGGACATCATCCGCTCGGCGGTGCCCGCCCGGCACGCCCGCGCGGAGAAGGCGCTGGACTCCGCCGCGCCGACGTGGGAGGAGCTCGGGCCCCTCGACCTCTCCGACATCGATCTGTCCGCGTGGGACGCCTATGCGTTCGGCGGCTCCTTCGTGGCCCACGTCGTCGCGGGCGAACCCCGGCGAGCGGCCTGGCACCCCTTGCCGGGGGAGGACGTCGCCGCGCGGCTGGCCGAGCTCGCCGCCGCGACCGTCCGGTCGGGCGGGGGTGCCCTGGTCGTCGTCCCCGATCAGCGCCGGCTCGACGAGCTGGAGGAGGCGCTGCGCCGCCTCGTCGGACCGCGCCAGATCACGGTCCTGTCGGCGGGCACGGGCCCGGAGTCGCGGTACCGGCGCTACCTCGATGCGGTGCGGGGGTCGGCGCGCCTGGTCATCGGCACCCGCTCCGCGGCGTTTGCGCCGGTGCCGGATCTGCGCCTCGTGGCCGTCGTCGAGGACGGCGACGACGCGCTCGTCGATCCGCGCGCACCCTACGTCCACGCCCGCGAGGTCCTGGTGACGCGGTCGGCGCACGAGGGCTGCTCCTACCTGTCCGCCTCCTGGACCCGGACGGCCGAGACCGAGGCGCTCCTGCGCGTCGGATGGCTCGCGCCGCTCATGCCCGGACCGGAGGCGCTCGCGGCCGCGATGCCGGAGATGATTGCGACGACGGACACCGACGACGATCCTGCCGACGTCTCCCGGGGCAGGCTGCCAGCGGCGGCGTTCCGGGCCGCCCGCGCCGCCCTGCGCGAGGACCTGCCGGTGCTGTTCCAGGTGCCGCGGAAGGGCTACGTGCCCACACTGGCCTGCTCCGACTGCGGCGCCCCGGCACGCTGCCGGCACTGCAACGGCCCCCTCGAGATCCCGTTCGCGGGGTTCCGGGACCGCGACGGCGACGCGGGGGCCCCGGCGTACCACGGCGCGGGCCCGGTCGGTCCCGCGGGCGACCGGCGCCATGTCCACGCGGCTCCGGGACACGGCGCGACCGCCGGCGCGCCGACCTGCCGGTGGTGCGGCCGGATCGACCTGCGGCACCGCTGCCACGAGTGCGGGTCGACGCGGATGCGCGCCGTCGTCACGGGCTCGGAGCGCACGGCCGAGGAGC
>JAEWGK010000207.1 GCA_023388385.1 Actinomycetes bacterium
TGAACGGCGGGTTCTTCCCGTCCCACCGCGAGTACGCCACGCGCTACGGCCTGTCACGGGCGCGGGAGAGGATGCTGCGCGACGACGCCATCGTCATGCACCCCGGCCCGATGCTCCGCGGCATGGAGATCAACGATCACGTCGCCGACCTGCCCCGCACCGCGGTGCTGCAGCAGGTGTCCAACGGCGTCCACGTCCGCATGGCCGTGCTGTTCACGCTCCTGACCTCCGGGGCGACCGGCCCGATGGAGACCGGCGTGAAGAACGCGGCCCGCACCGAGGAAGGAGCGGCGAAGTGACCCAGTCCCAGACGACCCCGGAGCCCGGCGTCGGCTATCCGGACACCGGCCCGCTGGCACCGCCCGCCCGCGGCGACCTGCTGCTGCGCGGCGTCCGCCCGTACGGCGAGGGCGACCCCGTCGACGTGCTCGTCCGCGACGGCGTCATCGAGGCGATCGGCCCCGACGCCGGGCGCGACGCGGCCGACGGCGCGACGACGCTGGAGTTCGACGGCCTGGTGCTGCTGCCCGGCCTCGTCGATATCCACGTCCACCTGCGCGAGCCCGGCCGCGAGGACACGGAGACCCTGGCCACCGGCTCCGCCGCGGCGGCCCGCGGCGGCTTCACCGCCGTGTTCACCATGCCGAACACGAAGCCGGTCATGGATGATCCGTCGATCGCCGAGAGCGTGTGGCTCAAGGCTCAGGCCATCGGCCTGTGCGACGTCCACCCGATTGGCTCCATCACCAAGGGCCTGGAGGGCACCAGCCTGACGGAGTTCGGCATGATGGCCGACTCCCAGGCGAAGGTCCGCGTCTTCTCCGACGACGGCAAGTGCGTCGACGACCCGCTGATCATGCGCCGCGCCATCGAGTACGCCCGCGGCATGGACGTCCTGCTGGCCCAGCACTGCGAGGACCCGCGGCTGACCGTCGGCGCCGTCGCCCACGAGGGTCCGACGGCCGCGCGCCTCGGCCTCGGCGGCTGGCCGCGCGTGGCGGAGGAGTCCATCGTCGCCCGCGACGCCATCCTGGCCCGCGACTACGGCGGCCGCACGCACATCTGCCATGCCTCCACGGAGGGCACCGTCGAGCTGGTGAAGTGGGCGAAGGACCACGGCATCCCGATGACCGCGGAGGTCACGCCGCATCACCTCATTCTCACCGACGCCCGCCTGGAGACCTTCGACGGCGTCAACCGCGTCAACCCGCCGCTGCGCGAGGACCGCGACACGAAGGCGCTGCGCCAGGCGCTCATCGACGGCGTCATCGACTGCGTCGCCACCGACCACGCCCCGCACGGCTCCGAGGAGAAGTGCTGCGAGTTCGACATGGCACGCCCCGGGATGCTGGGCCTCGAGACCTCGATGTCCATCATCGCCGAGGAGTTCGTGCTGGACGACGGCCCGTGCGACTGGCGCTGGCTGGCGAAGGTGATGTCGGAGCGGCCGGCCGAGATCGTCCGCCTGCCCGGCCACGGCCGTCCCATCGCCGTCGGCGAGCCCGCCAACCTCACCGTCGTCGACCCGGACAAGCGCTGGATCGTCCACGGCGAGGATCTGGCGTCGAAGACGACGAACACCCCCTACGAGGACATGGAGATGCGGGTCTCCGTCGCGGCCACCGTGCTGCGCGGCCGCGTCACGGCCCTGCATGGCGAGGCCGACCCGGTCCTCCCCGACGACTCCGGGGTGCGCGCATGACCGCCCGCCCCGCCCACACCCACGAACAGAAAGGCAGCCACGTGAGCAACGAGCCCGCCAACGATCTTCCGGCGGTCCTGGTCCTCGCGGACGGACGCGTGTTCCGGGGCCGCGGCTTCGGCGCCGCCGGCCGCACCCTCGGCGAGACGGTGTTCACCACCGCCATGACCGGCTACCAGGAGACCCTGACCGATCCGTCCTTCCACCGGCAGCTCGTCACGATGACCGCACCCCAGATCGGCAACACCGGCTGGAACACGCAGGACGGGGAGAACCCGCAGGACCGCATCTGGGCCGCGGGCGTCATCATCCGCGACCTGTCCCGCGTCCCCTCGAACTGGCGCAACGACGCCGGCACTCTGTCGCGGGTCATGGCCGACCAGGGCATCGTGGGCATCCGCCAGGTCGACACCCGCGCCATCGTCCGCCACATCCGCGAGCACGGCTCCATGGCCTCCGGCATCTTCTCCGGTGAGGAGTCCACACGCCCGGTCGAGGAGCTGCTGGAGATCGTCCGCGCGCAGAAGCCGATGGCCGGCTCCGACCTCGCCTCCGAGGTCACGTGCTCCGAGCCGTACGTCGTCGAGCCCGAGGGCGAGCCGACGAAGACCGTCGTCGCATGGGACCTGGGCATCAAGGCCAACACTCCGCGGGAGATGGCCAAGCGCGGCATCCGCGTCGTCGTCGTGCCCGCCTCCACCACATACGCGGAGGCGAAGGAGGCCCACCACCCGGACGGCGTCTTCCTGTCCAACGGCCCGGGCGACCCGGCGACGGCAGACGCCCAGGTGCAGGTGGTCAAGGACGCGCTCGACGACGGCATGCCGCTGTTCGGCATCTGCTTCGGCAACCAGATTCTCGGCCGCGCGCTCGGCCTGGAGACGTACAAGATGCGGTTCGGCCACCGCGGCCTCAACGTCCCGGTGATCGACCACCGCGACCAGCGCATCTACATCACCGCGCAGAACCACGGCTTCGCCCTGGCCGGCGAGGCGGGCGACTCGTTCGAGACCCCGTGGGGCCCCGCCCGCGTGACGCACACCTGCCTCAACGACGGCACGGTCGAGGGCGTGGCGCTGGAGAGCGGCCGCGCGTTCTCCGTGCAGTATCACCCGGAGTCCGCGGCCGGCCCGCACGACGCCCGCACCCTCTTCGACACGTTCCTCGAGCTCATGGAAGGCCAGGTCTAGCCACATGCCCCGTCGCACCGACATCAACCACGTCCTGGTCATCGGCTCCGGCCCGATCGTCATCGGCCAGGCCTGCGAGTTCGACTACTCCGGAACACAGGCCTGCCGCGTGCTGAAGGAGGAGGGCCTCCGCGTCACCCTCATCAACTCGAACCCGGCGACCATCATGACGGACCCCGAGTTCGCCGACCACACCTACATCGAGCCCATCCAGCCGGTGTACATCGAGAAGATCTTCGAGAAGGAGAAGGCGGCCGGCCACCCGATCGACGCGGTGCTGGCCACCCTCGGCGGCCAGACCGCCCTGAACGCGGCCATCCAGCTCGACCGCGCCGGCATCCTGGAGAAGTACGGCGTCGAGCTCATCGGCGCCGACATCCCCGCCATCCAGCGCGGCGAGGACCGCCAGATGTTCAAGGACATCGTCGCCAGGATCGGCGGCGAGTCCGCCCGCTCCCGCGTGTGCCATGACATGGACGAGGTCCGCGAGACCGTCGCCGAGCTCGGGCTGCCCGTCGTCGTCCGCCCGTCCTTCACCATGGGCGGCCTGGGCTCCGGCCTGGCGTACACCGAAGAGGATCTGGAGCGCATTGCCGGCGGTGGCCTCGCGGCCTCGCCGGAGGCGAACGTCCTCATCGAGGAGTCGATCCTCGGCTGGAAGGAGTTCGAGCTGGAGCTCATGCGCGACGCCGACGACAACGTCGTCGTCATCTGCTCCATCGAGAACGTCGACGCCCTCGGCGTCCACACCGGCGACTCCGTCACGGTCGCCCCGTCCATGACGCTCACCGATCGCGAGTTCCAGGTGATGCGCAACCAGGGCATCGCCATCCTCCGCGAGGTCGGGGTCGCCGCCGGCGGCTGCAACATCCAGTTCGCCGTCAACCCGGACGACGGCCGGATCATCACCATCGAGATGAACCCGCGCGTGTCCCGCTCCTCGGCGCTGGCCTCGAAGGCCACCGGGTTCCCGATCGCGAAGTTCGCCGCGAAGCTGGCCATCGGCTACACGCTCGACGAGATCACCAACGACATCACGGGCGAGACCCCGGCGGCCTTCGAACCGGTCCAGGATTACGTCATCGTCAAGGCCCCGCGCTTCGCCTTCGAGAAGTTCCCGGGCGCCGACGACACCCTGACCACGACCATGAAGTCCGTCGGCGAGGCCATGGCCATCGGCCGCAACTACATCGGCGCGCTGGGCAAGGTCATGCGCTCCCTCGAAAGCAAGCCGGCCGGTTTCTGGACCGTCCCGGACGAGTCCTTCGCCGGCGACCGCGCGACCGACGTCGACGCGGTGCTCGAGGATCTGCGCCGCCCGACCGAGGGCCGCATCTACGACGTCGAGCTGGCCCAGCGCCTCGGCGCCACGACGGAGCAGATCCACGAGGCCTCCGGCCTGGACCCGTGGTTCATCGCCGAGATGGAGAACCTGCAGGACATCCGCCGCGCACTGCTCGAGGCCGCCGTGGTCGACGAGGACCTGCTGCGAGAGGCGAAGTACTGGGGTCTGTCGGACGCCCAGATCGCCGCGCTGCGCCCGGAGCTCGCCGGCGAGGAGGGCGTGCGCACCCTCCGCTGGCGCCTCGGCGTCCACCCCGTCTTCAAGACCGTCGACACCTGCGCCGCGGAGTTCGAGGCGAAGACCCCGTACCACTACTCGGCCTATGAGCTGGACCCGGCCGCGGAGTCGGAGGTCGCGCCGCAGACCGAGCGCGAGAAGGTCATCATCCTCGGCTCCGGCCCGAACCGCATCGGCCAGGGCATCGAGTTCGACTACTCGTGCGTCCACGCCGCGCTGGAGCTCTCCCGCGTCGGCTACGAGACCGTGATGGTCAACTGCAACCCGGAGACCGTCTCCACCGACTACGACACCGCCGATCGCCTGTACTTCGAGCCGCTGACGTTCGAGGACGTCATGGAGGTCTACCACGCGGAGTCGCAGTCCGGCACCGTCGCCGGCGTCATCGTCCAGCTCGGCGGCCAGACCCCGCTGGGCCTGGCGCAGCGCCTGGCCGACGCGGGCGTCCCGGTCGTCGGCACCTCCCCGGAAGCCATCGACATGGCCGAGGACCGCGGCGAATTCGGCAAGGTCCTCGAGGCCGCGAAGCTGCCGGCCCCGGCGTTCGGCACCGCGACCTCGTTCGAGGAGGCCCGCGAGGTCGCCGCGTCCATCGGATACCCGGTCCTGGTCCGCCCGTCCTACGTGCTCGGCGGCCGCGGCATGGAGATCGTCTACGACGAGGCGACGCTGGAGGACTACATCAACCGTGCCACCGAGCTGTCGACCGATCACCCGGTGCTCGTCGACCGCTTCCTCGACAACGCCATCGAGATCGACGTCGACGCGCTGTGCGACGGCGAGGAGGTCTACCTGGGCGGCGTCATGGAGCACATCGAGGAGGCCGGCATCCACTCCGGCGACTCGGCCTGCGCCCTGCCGCCGATGACCCTGGGCGAGGACACCATCGACCTGGTCCGCCGCTCCACCGCCGCGCTGGCGCACGGCATCGGTGTCAGGGGCCTGATGAACGTCCAGTACGCGCTGAAGGGCGACACCCTCTACGTCATCGAGGCGAACCCGCGCGCGTCGCGCACCGTGCCGTTCGTCTCCAAGGCGACGTCGGTGCCGCTGGCGAAGGCCGCGTCCCGCGTCATGATGGGCGCCTCCATAGCCGACCTGCGCGCCGAGGGCATGCTGCCCGACGGCGTCGACGGCGGCTCCCTGCCGCTCGACGCGCCCATCGCGGTGAAGGAGGCCGTGCTGCCGTTCAACCGCTTCCGCAGCCCGGACGGCCGCCAGCTGGATTCCCTGCTCAGCCCCGAGATGAAGTCCACCGGCGAGGTCATGGGCCTGGCCGGAGACTTCGGCCAGGCCTACGCCAAGAGCCAGGCCGGCTCCTACGGCGAGCTGCCGTCGGAGGGCACCATCTTCGTCTCTCTGGCCAACCGCTACAAGCGCACCCTGGTGTTCCCGATCCAGCGCCTGGCCCTCATGGGCTTCCGCATCCTGGCCACCCGCGGCACCGCGGGCATGCTGCGGCGCAACGGCATCGAGTGCGAGGTCGTGAACAAGTTCACGGCCGACGGCCCCGAGGTCGAGGGCGAGCCGACCATCGTCGACGCCATCCGCGCGGGTGAGGTCGACCTCATCGTCAACACCCCGGGCGGCACGGCGGGCTCCCGCCAGGACGGCTACGAGATCCGCGCCGCCGCAGTCGCCATGGGGGTGCCGTGCGTGACGACGGTCCAGGGCGCCATCGCGGCGGTCCAGGGCATCGAGGCCGTTCGCGACAACGAGACGGACGTCCACCCGCTGCAGGACCTCCACGGCGCGGGGGCGTAGGCGATGGGAGACGGGAACCACGCCGACGCCCGGCCGGGCTTCGGCGACCGTCTGCTGGCGGCCACCGGGGAGCGCGGTCGGCTGTGCGCCGGCATCGACCCGCACCCCGCGCTGCTGCGCGCGTGGGGGCTGCCGTGCGACGCCGACGGCGTGGAGCGCTTCTCCCTCACGTGCGCGGAGGCGTT
This sequence comes from Actinomycetes bacterium, assembly GCA_023388385.1. GTDB lineage: Bacteria > Actinomycetota > Actinomycetes > Mycobacteriales > Mycobacteriaceae > Corynebacterium. The sequence goes on from JAEWGK010000207.1 coordinate 6,424, forward strand.
CGGCGACCTGGTCGCCGTCGTCAAGCCCCAGGTGGCGTTGTTCGAGGAACACGGCTCCCGGGGCATCGCGGTGCTGGAGCGCCTGCTGTCGGAGCTCCCGGAGGCCGGCGCGCTGACGCTGGCCGACGCGAAGCGCGGCGACATCGGCACCACGATGGCCGCCTACGCACGGGCGTGGCTCGCCGACGGCTCGCCGCTCGCGGCCGACGCGGTGACGGTCTCGCCGTACCTCGGCTTCGGCTCGCTGGAGCCGGCGCTCGACCTTGCGGAGGAGACGGGCCGGGGCGTGTTCGTCCTCGCCGCGACGTCGAACCCGGAGGGGCCGTCGGTGCAGCGATCGCGTGACGACGGCGGACGGACCCTGGCGCAGTCCATCGTCGACGCCGCGGCCGCCCGCAACGCGCGGGCCATTGCGGACGGCTCGCAGGCGGGCCCCGTGGGCGTCGTCGTCGGTGCGACGGTGACCGGGCCGCCGAGCCTCGACGAGCTTGCGGGCGCGGTGCTGATGCCGGGCGTCGGTGCCCAGGGCGCGGGCGCGGAGGACGTCGCGCGCGTCGCAGGGGCCGCTGGGCGCCTTGCGCTGCCGAACATCTCGCGGGCCATCCTGGCCGCCGGCCCCGATGCCCGCGCCCTGCGTGACGCGGCGGAGCGGGCGGCGGGGGAGTACCCCGCGTAGCGCGCGGTGACCGACCGCGAAAGGCCGTCCCGGGGATGCCCGGGGCGGCCTTCCTGTGGTCCGTATACCACCTGCGGCGCTCCGGCAATTCTGCGCGGCCGTGCTGTTCCCCGTTCTGACATGGGCGGACATGGTGCTACACTGTCCGGAGTTGACCCGCCGAGCACATCGGCGAGGGCCCGCCCGGCACCGCCCGGACCGGGATTCGGCGACGCGCCGCACGGCGCCGTTTGCCGCGGAACCCGGACCATGCGCTAGCCTTACGGCCCGTTCGCGCGGCACCCGCGTGTTCGCGTCACAGACATCCCGAGAAAGTCCCCTACCCATTACGGAGGAACCCGTGGCCCTTCCGCAGTTGACCCCCGAGCAGCGTGCCGCCGCCCTTGAGAAGGCCGCCAAGGCCCGAAAGGTCCGTGCCGAGCTCAAGGACAAGCTGAAGCGCGGCGCCGTCGAGCTGCCCGAGGTCCTGAAGCAGGCCGACGAGGACGAGATCATCGGCAAGATGAAGGTCTCCGCCCTGCTTGAGGCCCTGCCGAAGGTCGGCAAGGTCAAGGCCCAGGAGATCATGGCCGACCTGGAGATCGCCCAGACCCGCCGCCTGCGTGGCCTCGGTGAGCGCCAGCGCCGCGCCCTCCTCGAGCGGTTCGGCTTCGACGGGGAGTAGCAGCCATGCCCCGGCTCGGAAACTCCCGCGTCGTCGTCCTGTCCGGCCCCGCCGGGTCGGGCAAGTCGACCGTCGTCGCGCAGCTCCTGGCGGGGATCCCCGACCTCTACTTCAGCGTCTCCATGACCACGCGTGCGCCCCGTCCGGGGGAGCGCGACGGCGTCGATTACCATTTCGTCACCCGCGAGCGGTTCGACGAAGCCATCGAGGCCGGGGAGATGCTGGAGTGGGCCGACATCCACGGCGGTCTGCAGCGCTCCGGCACGCCGCGTGAGCCGATCGACCGGGCGGTCGCCGACGGCCGGCCCGTGCTCATCGAGGTCGACCTCGCCGGGGCCCGCAGCATCGCCGAATCGATGCCGGAGGCCCGCCGTCTCTTCCTGCGCCCGTCGGACGTGGGGGAGATCGAGCGCCGCCTGCGCGGCCGCGGCACGGAGACCGAAGATCAGGTTGCCCGCCGGCTGAAGACCGCCGAGGCGGAGCTGGCCGCCGAGCGGGAGTTCCACCGGACGATCATCAACGACGACGCGTCCGTGGCGGCCCGGGACATCGCCGCAGAGCTCGGAGTCGAGCTCGGCGGGGCCGCCTAGCCGCATCCATCGCGCCCGGGCCCGAGGAAGGTGCCCGGGCGCGCCACCACACGCATTCGACATGAAGGACAACGCACAGTGACCCAGGAGACCGCAGAGGCCAACCCGCAGCCGGTGTTCGATCCGCCGGTCGGCATCACCAATC
>JAEWGK010000222.1 GCA_023388385.1 Actinomycetes bacterium
CCATCTCTATACCTCCTGATGCTCAACCACTCCTGCCGCCGTCGAGTTTAATCGAGAACCTGATAGGGCGCGATAGCCAAACTATGAGGCTCTTCGCAAAGGAGGGGACCCAGCAGGTGGACAGGAGTCGACCGGAGTGCAGCAGTGCCCTCACACTGTAGTGACGCAGATTTCGGAAGCCGAGTGCGACGCCGTGTAGGTGCTGGTGCCTGCCGTTGCCGGCCCCGGCTGGCCCGTTGCCGCCCCCGGTGTCGACTAGGTGTTGTGCCCCGGTAGGTTGCGAACGCTGCCTACCGGGGCACAACAGCTAGCAAATCCGCGGCAGCGGGTCCCCGACGAGCATGTCGACCATGCGCGTGCCGCCGAACCCCGTGACCAGCACGACGGAGGCCGCCGGCTCCGCGACGATGCGCCCGACGACGCGGGCCTCCGGGGCGCCGGCGGCGCGCAGTGCCGCGACGGCAGCGTCGGCGTCCGCGGCGGCGACGACGGCGGTGAACGTGCCCTCATTGGCGACGTAGAGGGGGTCGATTCCCAGCATGTCGCAGCAGGCGCGGGTCATGTCGCGGACGGGCACCGCCTCCTCCTCCAGCACGACGCCGAGGCCCGTGCCGTGGGCCAACTCGTTGAGGACGGTGGCGAGGCCCCCGCGGGTGGCGTCGCGGAGCCACCGGACGTCGACGCGAGCGTCGAAGAGCGCCCTGACGTCGGCGTTCAGCGCCCGGGTGTCGCTGGCGATGGGCGCGTCGATGGCCAGATCGCCGCGGGCCATCATGACGGCCATGCCGTGGTCGGCGATGGGCCCGGACAGCAGGATGCGGTCGCCTTCTCGGACGCGGTGATCGCCGACGTCGCGGCCCGGCGGCACCGCCCCGACGCCCGCGGTGGTGATGTAGAGCCTGTCGGCGGCGCCGCGCGGCACGACCTTCGTGTCGCCGGCGGCCAGCGTGACGCCCGCGGCGTCCGCGGCCCGGCGCATGGACCGGGCGATGCGGCGCAGCGCCTCGACGTCCAGGCCCTCCTCCAGGATGAACGCCGCGGTGAGGTGGCGCGGCTCCGCCCCGGCCATGCTGAGGTCGTTGACCGTGCCGTTGACCGCCAGCTCGCCGATGTCGCCGCCCGGGAACTCGATGGGGTTGACGACGTAGGAGTCGGTGGACAGCGCCAGGCGCCAGCCGTCGGCAAGTCCCTCCTGCGTGACGACGGCCGCATCCGACACCGCCGCCAGGGCCTCGTTGGCGGGGGATTCGCCCGTCGCGCCGAACTCCTCGAGGAAGACATGGCCGACGAGCGCGGCCGACGCCTTGCCGCCTGCGCCGTGGGCCAGCGTGACGTGGTCGTCGCGCAGCCGGGGGCCGCGGGCGCGGACGCGGCCGATCATGGCGTTGACGCGCGTCTCGTCGTCGTTGAGGCGGTTCTTCGGATCCACGGGGCGGGTCTCCTTCCGGGGTGCGGTACGCGGGGCGGGGTGGGTGGCACCCCGTCGTCAGCTCTTCGCCAGCGACGCGGTGACGGCGCGGTCGATGCGGCCGAAGTTGTAGTACGCCGCGCAGGCCCCCTCCGGGGAGACCATGCACGTGCCGATGGGCGTGTCCGGCGTGCACGCGGTTCCGAACACCTTGCACTGCCACGGCTTGATGCGGCCGGTGAGCACGGAACCGCACTCGCACGCCACGGGGTCGGGGACGCGGTCGCCGGGGATGTCGAAGAGGCGCTCGGCGTCCCACCGCGCGTACTCGTCGGCGATGCCCAGGCCGGAGCGCTCCAGCCACCCGAGACCGCGCCACTCGAACGCGTCGCGGGTGACGAAGACGCGGTCCATGAGGGTCAGCGCCGCCGGGTTGCCCGCCTCGCGGACGACGCGGGCGTACTGGTTCTCCACCCGCGCCCGACCCTCCGCCACATCGCCGGAGGTGAACTGCTCCAGCAGCATCGCGACGGACTGCAGGATGTCGAGCGGCTCGAAGCCCGCGACGACGCACGGCATCCCGAACTCGCGCGGCAGGAACCCGAACGCGTCGGTGCCGATGACCGTGGCGACGTGGCCGGGGCCGATGAAGCCGTCGACCTTCGTGCGCCCCTCGTCGACGATGGCGCGCAGCGGCGGCTCGATGAGGACGTGGTTGGAGAAGACGCTGAAGTTCGGGGCGTCCGACTTGCGCGCCGCCTCGAGGGTGACGGCGGTCGACGGGGCGGTCGTCTCGAAGCCGACGGCGAAGTAGACGACGCGCTTGCCCGGGTTGTCCTTCGCCAGCTTCAGCGCGTCGAGCGGCGAGTAGACGAAACGGACGTCGGCGCCGCGGGCGCGGGCGTCCATGAGCGACCCATCGGAGCCGGGCACGCGCATCATGTCGCCGAAGGTGGCCAGGATGACGTCATCCTGCCGCGCCAGCCACAGGGCGTCGTCGATGCGCCCCATCGGGATGACGCACACCGGGCAGCCCGGTCCGTGGACCAGCTGGACGTTCTCCGGCAGGAGGTTCTCCAGGCCGTACCGGTAGATGGTGTGGGTGTGGCCGCCGCAGATCTCCATGAGGTGAATCGGGCGGTCGAGCTTCGCCGCGTCGGCCTCGATGCGCTTCAGCAGGGCGCGGGCGGCGGCGGGGTCGCGGAACTCGTCGACGTACTTCACTGCCGCTCCCCTATCCGATGTCCGAGGTGCGGAAGGAGTCGACCTCGTCGTCCAGCACGCCGTCGCCCAGCTGGGCGATCTGCTGGAGGGTCGTCGCGGCCTCGTCCTCGTCGATGCGGCTGAGCGCGAAACCGACGTGGACCAGTACCCAGTCCCCCACGGCCAACGGCTCGCCGGCCATGAGGTCCGTGGAGATCATGCGCTCCACGCCGCTGATTGCGACCTTCGCGCGGTCGGGTTCGGGGACGTCGACGATCCGGGCCGGGATGCCGAGGCACATCGGTGGGTTCCTCCTCTTCCGAGGTGTTCCGGGTGGGCTCCCCCCGAGGGTACTCCCGGCTCACCCCTCCCCCGCGATGCTCCAGCGCGAGGAATGCTCGAGCGTCCGCCACAGCCGCGCGTACAGGCCGCCGCGGGCCAGCAGCTCCTCGTGGGTGCCGCGATCGTCGACGCCGCCGTCGTCCACCACCACGATCTCGTCGGCGTCACGGATGGTGCCCAGGCGATGCGCGACGACGATGGCCGTGCGCCCGCGCAGCAGCGAGGCCAGGCCACGGCGCACCTCCGCCTCGCTGACGGGGTCGAGGGCCGCCGTCGCCTCGTCGAGCAGGACGACGGGGGCGTCCTTCAGCAGCGCGCGGGCGATGGACAGCCGCTGGCGCTGTCCGCCGGACAGGCCCGCACCGTCCTCCCCGAGCACGGTGCCGTAGCCGTCGGGCAGGTCGCGGATGAAGGAGTCGGCGCAGGCGGCGCGGGCCGCGGCCTCGATGTCCGCCTGCGGGGCGCCGGGACGGCCGACGGCGATGTTGTCCGCGATGGAGCCGGGGAAAAGGTGGATGTCCTGGAATACGACGGTGACGTGGTCGCCGCGGTGCTCCGCCGGGATGTCCCGCAGGTCGACGCCGTCGACCAGGATGGACCCGGAGTCCGGGTCGTCGAAGCGGGCGACGAGGTTCAGCAACGTCGTCTTGCCCGACCCCGACGGGCCGACGATCGCGGTGGTCCGGCCGGGCTCCGCGGTGAGCGAGACGCCGCGCACGCCGCGGTCGGTGCCCGGGTAGGTGTAGCAGACGTCGCGCAGCTCGACGGCGTGGCCGCGCACCGGGACGTCGGCGCGTTCCCCGGCCGGGGCGGCGCCGGCCCCCGGCGCCGGCTCCGGCAGCGGCGCGACGTCCATGATGGCGTCGACGCGGCGCAGCGACGCCTCCGCCATCCGCCACGACTCGTTGGTCTGCAGCAGGCCCATGAGCGGCTGGTGGACGTTCAGCACCAGCACCAGCGCAACCGCGGCGAGCACCGGATCGGCGTGCAGGCCCGCGACCACGATGACCAACGGCACGCCGAGCAGCAGCACGGTGCCCGCCGCCGACGTCGGCAGCAGCAGGCGGTGGACCATCGCGACGCTGACGGACCGGAAGTTCTCCACCGCCGCGCCGTACCAGCCCAGCGTCCGCGCCCGATCGGAGAACACCCGCAGCGCCGGCATGCCCGCCACCAGGTCGATCATCCGCGCCGACGCATCCGCCTGCGCCGCCTGCCGGCGGTCGCCGAGCGCCGTGATCCGCGCACCCGACCACGACATCACGGGGATGGCGCAGACGATGCTCACGGCGAAGGCGAGGCCCAGCAGCGGGTCGTTGACGGTGATGGCCACGATGACGATGAGCGGCAGGCCCAGCGCCTGCCCGAGCCGCGGCAGCCCGTCCGACAGGAAGTCCTCGATCATCTGCACGTCCGCCGTGAGCAGCGCCGCGACGTCGCCGCGCGACCGGCCCGACAGCGCCGACACCGGCACCGCCCGCAGATGGTCCAGCACCGTCAGCCGCAGCTCGCCGACCGCCCGGTACGCCGCCAGCCACGACAGCCGCGCCGACAGCGCCCCCACCACCAGCTGCGCGACCAGGGACACCGCGCACAGCAGGGTGACCCGGCGTGCGTCGGCCGCCGTCACCGGGTCGTGCCGCACCAGATCGGCGATCAGCCCGACCGCCGCACCGAACGCGACGCCGAGCAGCAGGGACTGGAGGACGCGCAGGGCCGCGCCCGCCAGCGCGCCTCGGCCGGCACCGCCGCTGTACCGCCACAGGGAGACCAGGGCCCTCATCGCGTCACCTCCGCCAGCGCGTCCCACATCCGGGCGTAGGCGCCGCCGGCGGCCACGAGCGAATCGTGATCGCCCTGCTCCGCGACGCGGCCGCCGTCGAGGACAACGATGCGGTCGGCGTCCCGGACCGTGTGCAGCCGGTGGGCGATGACCAGCGTCGTGCGCCCGGCGGCCAGACGGGTCAGCCCCTCCTGGACGAGCGCCTCGTTGTCGGGGTCGGTCGCCGCCGTCGCCTCGTCGAGCACGAGCAGCGGACGGTCGGCCAGCAGTGCGCGGGCGATGGCGACGCGCTGGCGCTGCCCGCCCGACAGCCCCGCGCCGGATTCGCCGAGGACCGTGCCCACGCCGTCCGGCAGCGCGGCGACGTCGGCGTCGACCGCGGCGGCGCGCAGCGCGTCGTGCAGCTCCGCGTCGGTCGCGTCCGGGCGGCCAAGCGTCACGTTGTCCCGGATGGTGCCCGCCAGCAGGTGCGGGTTCTGGAACACCGCGGAGACGCCGGCCATGCGCTCGTGCTCCGGCTGGTCCGCGACGTCCCGGCCGCCGACGAGCACCCGGCCCGACTGCGGCTCGTGGAACCCGAGGAGAATCTCCGCCAGCGTCGACTTGCCGGAGCCGCTGGCGCCCACCAGCGCCGTCACTCCACCGGCGGGGGCGGTGAAGGAAACGCCGCGCACGGCCGGCTCCGCCTCGCCCGGGTACGTGAACGTCACGTCGTCGAAGACGACCTCGGGGGCGGGGGCGCGGCCGCCGCCGGAACCGCCTGCTGCGGCGGAGATCGGGGCGCCGTCATGCGCATCCGGGTCCCGCGCGGGCCCCGCGTCCGCGCGCGGCACCTCCCCCTCGGCCGCGTCGGGCGCGCCATGGCGGGGGTCGCGGGCGAGCTCCGCCTCGATGAGCACGGCGCCCGCCGACAGCAGCGGCACCTGCGTGAGCAGCCCGTAGATGCCCACCAGCGGAGTCGCGTAGGTGGGCCCGAGGATGAGGAACAGCAGCACGGTCGACGCGTCGACGTCGCCCGCCGCCAGCAGCCACGCGGACAACGGCGCGATGAGCGCGATGCCCGACGCCGTCAGCGTGGAAAAGGGCGAGCCCAGCGGCACGAACGCCCGCCCCCAGTCGGACTGCAGCTCCGCGTTGCGGCGCACGGCGTCCGTGGTGCGGCGGTGGTCCTCGCCGACCCGGTTGAACACTCGGATGACCGGCATGGCGGTGAGGAAGTCGATGATGGCGGCGCCCATCGCCCCGTTGGCCGCCATCCACTCGCCCATCCGGTGGCCGTTGGCGCGCATCGCGCCGATCATCAGCGCAAACCCGAGGGGCGTGAGCACGACGGTGGCCAGCGCCAGCCGCCAGTCGACGGCGAACAGCCACGCGGTGACGGCCAGCCACACGGTCAGCGACGCCGTGATCTCCGGCACCGCGTGGGCGATGAAGAGCTCCATCTTCTCGCAGTGGTCGATGGCGGCCGTCCGCGCCGTCGACGAATGCCCCGCCCGCAGCTCGCCGACCCGCACCCGCGTCCACGCCCGGCCCAGCGCCATGCGTATGCGCGCGATGACGTCGAACGCCGCCAGGTGCGCCAGTGCCGTCGACGCGCCGAACAGGATCTGCTTGCCGACGACCCCCGCAAGCGCGATACCCGCCGCCGTCCACGTGGTGCGGGCGTCCAGGTCGCCGGCGACGAGGGCGTCGACCACGCGCCACACCGCCCACGCCGGCGCGAGCCCCGCCGCGCCGGCCAGGGCGCCGAGGAC
>JAEWGK010000245.1 GCA_023388385.1 Actinomycetes bacterium
GAGCGTCGTGAACAGGCGCACATCGGCCTCCGTGATGTGGTCGCCGACCAGGTAGCGGCGCGTCGACAGGCGCTCCTCCAGCCAGTCGAGCGCGGCGAAGAGGCGATCGAAGGCCTCATCGTGGGCCTCCTGGGAGCCGGCGAAGCCGACGCGGTAGACGCCGTTGTTCACCTCGGTGAAGACACGGCGCATGATCTGCTCCATCTCGTCGCGGTGCTCCTCCGGCCATAGGTCGGGGGCGCCCTCGCGATGGTGCGCGGTCCACTCGGAGGCGAAGTCCCGGGTCATCTGGTCGAAGTCATTGGTGACGACCTCCCCCGTCGCGATCTCGACCATCGTCGGCACGGTGATGCCGCGGGAGTAGTCCGGGAAGCGGCGCAGGTACGCGTCGCGGAGCCGGTGGATGCCCAGCACCGGGTCCTTCTCCCCCGGGTCGAGGTCGAAGGTCCACGACAGCTCGTCGTGGGTCGGCCCCGCCAGGCCCAGGGAGAAGGCCTTCTCGAGACCGAGCAGCTGGCGGTCGATGATCGCGCGGTTGGCCCAGGGGCATGCGTAGGCGGCAATGAGCCGGTAGCGGCCGGGTTCGGCGGCGTAACCGTCGCCGCCGTCGGCGGTGATGCGGGTGTCGATGTAGCGGGAGTCGCGGCGGAACTCCTTGCCCTTGTCGACGTAGACGCCGGGGGTGGCGTGCGGGTCGCGTTCCCCTTCGGTGGCGGGCTGGGCGGCGGTGGCGGAGTCGGTCACGCAGGCCAGAATAGATGACACGTCATCTCTGGGCAAGCGGGCCCGGGGTTCAGGAGCGGTCGCCGTCGGCCGACGGCAGCCACGCGGACTGCTCCTGCGTGCCCGCGGCCGGACCCGCCTGCGGGACACCACCCTGGCCGATGGCGCGAGTGCCGCCCTGAGCGGTATCGCCGCCGTCGTCACCGCCCGGGTTCACCTTCGCCGCGCGGGCGGCGGCCTGGTCGGCCTCGGCCCGGTCGGCGGGCACGCCCTCCGGGACGTTCTGCCGCGAGGCGGTCACCGGATCGTCGACGGACCGGTTGGCCACCTCGGAGGCGGCGGCGACGGCGCGGGCGATCTCCGGCGAGGTGGAGGTGTCGAACCAGTCCTCGTCCTCGCCCTCCTCCGCCTGGCGCAGCGTGGCGTCGGACGGCGCCGGCGCCTCGTAGCGGAACACTCCGTCGGCGTCGGGCTTGCCGAAGGCCCGGGCGAAGGACTCCAGGGAGTCGCCGAACTGGGCGGGGACCATCCACACGGAGTTTCCGTCGCGGTTGGCCAGCTCCGGCAGCGTCTCCAGGTAACGCCAGGCCAGGACCTCCGGCGTCAGCTCGGAGGCCTTGACGGCTGCGTTGATCTTCCGGATGGCCCGGGCTTCACCCTGCGCCCGCAGGTACGCGGCGGCGCGCTCGCCCTCTGCGCGGAGCATCATCGCCTGCCGCTCGCCCTCGGCGCTGAGGACCGCGGCGTGCTTGTCACCCTCGGCGGCGAGGATCTGGGACTGCTTGCGGCCCTCGGCGGTCTTGATCTCCGCCTCGCGCGTGCCCTCGGCGGTGAGGATCATGGCGCGCTTCTCGCGATCGGCCTTCATCTGCCGCTCCATCGCCTGCTGGATGGACGGTGGCGGGTCGATGGCCTTCAGCTCGACGCGGGCGATCCGTAGGCCCCACTTCGCGGTGGCCTCGTCCAGCTCGCCGCGCAAGCGGCGGTTGATGTACTCGCGGGAGGTCAGCGTCTGCTCGAGGGTCAGGCCGCCGACGACGTCGCGCAGCGTGGCCGTGGTGATCTGCTCGATGCCGAAGATGTAGTCGGCGACGCCGTAGATGGCGCGGGCGGGATCGTTGACCTGGAACGTCACGACGGTGTCGATGTCGACTGTCAGGTTGTCCTGCGTGATGACGGCCTGGGGCGGGAAGGTGACCATCCGCTCGCGGGTGTCGACCCGCTCGCGGATGCGGTCCACGAACGGGACCAGGAAGGTGAGGCCGTTCTGCGCGGTCCGCGTGTAGCGGCCGAGGCGTTCGACGATGGCTGCCTCGCCCTGGGGCACCAGTGTCACCGACTTGGCGACGACGATGATGACCAGGACGACGATCAGCGCGAGGACGATGAGTCCGGACATGCTAGATCTCCTTGTCGATGATGGCGATGTTGCCGTCGATGCCGACGACCGTGACCCGCGCCCCCTCCGCGAAGCCCAACTCGGGTGCCAGTGCTCGGGCGGACCAGAGGTCCCCGTCGAGGCGCACGATGCCCGAGTCGCCGCTGACCGCCTCCACGACGACGGCGGATCGGCCGGCGAGCAGCTGCGGCGTCGTCTCGATCCTGCGGTCCGGGCCCGCCTCCATCCGCCTCCGCAGCGGCGGGCGGACGAGGAGCATGAGCACCGCCACAGCCACCGCGAACACGGCGATGGCCCCGGCGAGCGGGAGCCCCGCGAACGCGGTGCCGCCGGCGAGGAGCGCCGCAATGCCGAGCATGAGCATGGACAGGTCGCCGACCAGCGTCTCACCGATGATGAGCAGCAGGCCGACGATGACGAAGACGAGAGCGGGGGTCACGGCGCCCAGGGTACTGAAGTCCCCGACACCCGGTCGGGATCGCCTGACGCCGGATCGGGCGCCGGGGCGGCGGCGCCCCGCGATCAGGCGCCGGGTTCCGTCACGAAGTCCACGAGGCGCTCGACGGCGCCGAGGAGGCTCGGCTCGAGATCCCGGAACGAGTCCACGGCGTGGTAGACGCGGTGCCAGCCCTCGCGCGGGTCGCCCCAGCCGAGCCGGCGGCACACGCCGGTCTTCCAGTCCTCCCCCGGCGGAACATCCGGCCACGCGCGGATGCCGAGCGACCCGGGCTTCACCGCCTGCCAGACGTCGACGTACGGGTGGCCCGTGACCAGGACGTGGGGGCCGAGCGACTGCGTCATCCGCGACTCCTTCGTCCCATCGACCAGGTGGTCGGCGAGGACCCCGACGCGCCGGCCCGGCCCCGGGCCGAACTCCGCCAGTCGGGCGCCAAGGTTGTCCAGGCCCTCCAGCTGCTCGACGACGACGCCCTCGACGCGCAGGTCATGGCCCCACACCTTCTCCACCAGCGCGGCGTCGTGGACACCCTCGACCCAGATGCGGCTGGGCTGGGCGACCTTCGCTGTGACGTCGGCGACGCGGCGTGAGCCGGACGCCGAGCGCTCGAGGCGCGGGTCGCGGGTCACCGGCCGGGGCCGGACCAGGGTGACCGGGCGGCCGTCGACGAGGAACCCCGCAGGCTCCATCGGGAACAGGCGCACCCGGCCGCGGCGGTCCTCCAGCCGGACGTGATCGCCGCCGGGGGCCTTCTCGACGCCGACGACGGCGCCGACCCACGACCCGTCGGAGGTCTCGGCGACGAGGCCGTCCTCCGCCGGCACCTCCGGCACCGCGGGGATGCGGGCGCGGCGGTGCGCCCTCGCGCCGCCGAGGGGGTCGGATCCGGAGTACCTGTCGTGGAAGCCCATGGGCGACGAGGTTACCGGCCCCGCGGGGCGACCCGGTAGCCTGGCCGAACATGAGCGAGCCCAGGACCGTCCGCGACGTCGTCGACGAGGTGTGGAACCCCACCCAGCACGTCGCGCTGTGGCTCGGCGCCTGGGCCACGGGCCATGAGCAGGCGGACTTCGTCCTCGACGCCCTCGAGTCGCTGGGCCGCCGCCACGAGATCGATCTGTCCGATGCGTGGGTGCCGGACGTCGCGGGCGACGGTCCCGTGGGCGCCCCGGCGATGCTGCGGCTGGTGCGCGCGGTGACCGACGGGGGATCGTGGGGCCCGGAGGACGTTCCTCCGGTGCGGCTGGTGCTCTCCGGCCCCGGCGACGTTCCGGCCCTGCCCGCTGGCACGGACTGTGCGCGGGCGGCCGCGGAGGCGGGCGCCGCGATCGTCGTCGCGGACGCCGAGCCCGGCTGGCATCACGTCCTGGTGCCGCGGCTGCGCCGCGATGCCTCCGGGCCGCTGGTGCGCTGGCGCTGGTTCACCATCGAGGGGCCGCTGCCGGCGCCTGCGCACCTCTCCCCCGGTGAAGCCGACCTCATGCTCGCCGATGCCACACGCGACGCGGCGCGGCTGATCGCGGCCGCCCACCCCGGCGGGCACGCGCAGTCGGCGTCGTCCGCGTTCGATCCGCGGCTGACGGTCGGCGCGCTCACCGACCACTTCGATCTGATGGCCATGCCGACGGCGCTGTCGCGGCGCGCCGGCGGTGTCCTTGCGCGGGCCGACCGCGTCGCCGCGATCCTCGCCGTCGCCGCCGGCGGCGATCACGGCGCGGTGCTCGACCCGCATCTGGTGCCGCTGTGGCGACCTGTCCGCCTGGCGCGGATGGCCGCCGTCGAGCATGCCGTTCGGGAGTGGGCCGGTGCGTTCTGAGGCCGGCCCCGCCCCGCGCTAGCCCCGCGCCTCCGCGGGGCGCTTCCGCTCCGGAGGGATGCAGCAGTCGCCGGCGCAGGGCGCACCATCGGCGGAGGAGCCGAGTTGCGGCTGCCCGCCGAGCCTGCGGGCCTCGGCGCCGTCGACGCGCTCGCGGATGAGCTCGCCGATCATGCGCGTGAAGGCATCGGTCGGGCCGGGGGTTGCGGCGCGCTCGATGACGATGTCGTGGTGGGCCATCTCGTCCTGGAGCTCGCTGTCCAGATCCCACGCGACCTCGATGTGGTCACTGACGAAGCCGACGGGGCACACGACGGCGGCGCGGAGCCCCTCGGCGACCTTCGCCTCGACGTGATCGACGATGTCCGGCTCCAGCCACGGGATGTGCGGTGGACCGGAGCGCGACTGCCACACCAGATCCCAGTCGGCCACGCCCAGCTTCCCGGCGATGAGCTGGCACGACTCCGCGATCTGGCGCGTGTACAGGTTGCCGCCCTCGGCGGCCGGGCCCGACTTCAGGTTGTCGGAGACGGGGATGGAGTGGGCGGTGAAGATGAGGCGCGCGCCGTCGCGGCGATCCTCCGGCAGGCGCCCGAAGGCGTCGCGGCAGGCGTCGGCGAAGGCGCCGATGAACAGCGGGTGGTCGTGGAAGCCGCGCAGCCGCTCCAGGCGGACCTGCGGCAGGCCGACGGCGTCGAGGTGCATGCGGGCCCGCGCGATGTCCTCGTGGTACTGGCGGCAGCCGGAGTAGCCGGCCCACGCGCTGGTGGCGAAGACCAGGACGTTGCGGATGCCGTCGCGGCTCATCCGCTCCACCGCGTCCTCGAGCATCGGGTGCCAGTTCCGGTTGCCGAAGTAGACGGGCAGATCCGGGCCTTCCGCCGCCAGGTGGGCGCGGAGGTTCGCGATGATCTCCCGGTTGAGGTCGTTGAGAGGTGACCGGCCGCCGAACTCGCGGTAGTGCTCGCCGACGACGTCGAGCCGCTCCGGCGGGATCCCCCTGCCGCGGGTCACGTTCTCGAGGAACGGGCGGACGTCCTCCATCTTCTCGGGACCGCCGAAGGAGAGCAGGAGCACGGCGTCGTAGGGGGTTCCGGTCATGCGGCCAGCCTACCCCCGCGGGCATCGGCGACCGTCATTCAGGGAACGCGTCGGGACTCCACGAGGACTCCCCCTGCGGCGACGACCAGGGCCGCGAAGGCGGCGATCAGCCACGGGCGCGGGTTCTCTGCCCTCCTTCGCTCAGTGCCGATGTCCTCCGCGAGGTCCGCATAGGTCTCCCGCAGCTCGTCGAGCGATTCCGCGGTGTGGAAGCCGCCGCCGGTGCGCCGCGCGATCTCCGCCAGTGACCCGTCGTCGGTGGGCACTGGCAGCGTCTCGCCGGCGATGTCGACGATGCCGCCGGGCGTGCCGAAGCTGATCGTGTTGACGGCCACCCCGCGGGCCGCCGCCTCGTCCGCCGCCGAATACGCGCCGCGCGGGTCGTCGAGTTCCGCCGGGATGGTCTGCTTGCCGTCGGACAGCAGCACGATCGTCGCCGGCGGTGGCCCGTCCGGGCCCGTCACCTGTTCGCCGAAGCTCGTGACGGCGTCGAGCGCGGCGAGGATCGCGTCGCCCGTCGCGGTCGCCTGGTCCAGGCGCGCGCCGTTGAGCGCCCGGGCCACGGCGTCGTGGTCCGTCGTCGGGGACACGGGCGTGCGCGTCGAGCCGGCGAAGGTGACCAGGCCGACGTTGAGATCGTCCGGCAGCATCCCGACGAACTCCGTGCCCGCCTCCTTCGCCGCCGTCAGCCGGTCGGGCTGGACGTCGGTGGCCGCCATCGACAGCGACACGTCGACGACCAGCATGACCGTCGCGCGGTTGCGTGCGACGGTCGTCTCCGTCACCGGCCCGGCCAGCGCGACCGAAGCCAGCGCCGCGGCGACGAGCGTGGCCGCCGGCGCGACGTGCCGCAGCCACGGTCGGCCGGACGGCGCGACGCGGGCCAGCGCCGGCAGGTTGCCGAACGTGAGAGCGCGCCGGCCCCGCCGCCGCGTCGCCACGACGTAGGCGACGGCCGCTACGGCCGCGGCGGCGACGCCGAGCAGCCACCACGGGTGCGCGAACTCCGGAGGCCAGCCCATCACGCCGCCCCCGCCCGGACCGGGGAGAGCTGGCGTGCCAGGTCCGTCACCCAGTCGCGATCGGTGCGCAGCGTGACGACGCGTGCACGTGCCGACCGCAGCGCCGCCGAGACCTCGCGATGGTGCCGCGCCGCCTCCCCCGCGTACCGGGCCCGCGTCTGGTCGTCGACGGTGACCTGCAGTAGCTCGCCCGTGTCCGCGTCGGCGAGGATGACGGGGCCGTCGCCCGGGAGCTCGATGTCGGCGGGGTCCGTCAGCCGGATGGCCAGCACGTCGCAGCGGGCGCCGACGGCCCGCAGCTCCCGGTGCCAGTCCACCGGGCCCAGGAAGTCGGAGACGACGACCGCGAGGCCCGCCCGCGGCGCCCGAGCCGGCAGCGTCCCCAGGTCCGCGGCCAGGCCGGATCCGCCGACGTGGCCGGCGGCCGCCGCAGCCA
>JAEWGK010000019.1 GCA_023388385.1 Actinomycetes bacterium
CGCGCACCCGCAGCGAGAACGCGTGGGTGCGCGCCCGCGCGTGGATCGCCGTCGGCGTCGGCGTGGCCGTCGCGGTCGTCGGGGCCTTCGCGATGGCGGCCCGCGGCTCCACGCCGCCGTCGGTCGAGATTCCGTGGCTGGCCAAGGACATCGGCCACGGCGCCAACGCCGTCAACGTCCTGCTCGTCGACATCCGCGCGTGGGACACCTTCGGCGAAATCACCGTCCTGGTCATCGCCGCCGTCGGCATCGCGTCGCTGGTGTTCCGCACCCATACGACGCACTCGCTGCCCCGCGCCGCCGCCCGGCACCGGGGCCGCCGCCGCGACGCCCGTTGGCTGACGACGTCGGAGTCCCCCGCAGACCCCGCCCAAAGGCCGCTCATGGTCGTCGTCGCGACGCGCTTCCTGTTCCCCGCGATGATGGTGCTGTCGCTCTACCTGTTCTTCGCCGGGCACAACGCCCCCGGCGGCGGGTTCGCCGGCGGACTCGTCGCGTCGCTGGCCATCACGCTGCGCTATCTCGCCGGCGGCCGGCACGAGCTCATGGAGACCGTCCCCGTGTCCACCGACAAGATCCTCGGCCTCGGCGTCGTGCTCGCGGCGATCGCCGCCGCGTGGCCGCTCCTGCTCGGCCATCCGCCGCTCGCGTCCTCGTACGCGACGATCGACGTGCCGTTCATCGGCGACGTCGCGCTCGTCAGCCCGCTGCTGTTCGACGCGGGCGTCTACCTCGTCGTCATCGGGACGGTCACGTACATCCTGCGCAGCCTCGGCGGCCGCATCGACGTGGAGACCGACCGCCGCGCCGAGCGCGCCCGGTCCCGCCGCGTCAACCTCACCAAGCGCGGCCGCACCCGCCAGTACCGCGAGGGGGCGGAGAAGGCCGTCGGCAAGCTCCCCGCCGGCGCCCGGAAGGGGGCGGGCCCGCAGTGATCGTCAACTTCACCCTGATCGCCCTCGTCGGCATCCTGGTCGCCGCGGGCGTCTACCTCATCCTCGACCGCGCCATCACCCGCATGCTCATGGGGCTGATGCTCATGGGCAACGGCATCAACCTGCTCATCCTGGCGACGTCGGGCCCGCCCGGCGCGGCGCCGCTGTGGGGTCGCGGGCACGCGCTGTACGACGAGACGGCGGATCCCATCCCGCAGGCCTTCGTCCTCACGGCGATCGTCATCATGATGGGCACCGCCGCGTTCATCCTGGCGCTGGCCTACCGCCAGCACCGCCACCGCGCGGGCGACCGCGTCCAGGACGACCGCGAGGACCGGCACATCGCGCGCCGACGCGCCGACGACCCGTCGGCGGCGCCGGACCACGACCGGTCCGACGACCCCGCCACGGGCAAGCCCACGCAGGCCGGCGACCGGTTCGGCCCCGACAGCTTCGAGAAGCCGGTCGAGGAGGACGACGGCGATGACGACTGAACAACTGATCCTCCTGCTCATCCCCATGCCGGTCGTCATCCCGGCCGCCACCGCGGGTCTGGCGCTCCTGCTGTCGCGGCACCCGCGCATGCAGCAGGTGCTGGCGCTCGCCGCCCTGTTCGTGCTGCTGTGCCTGTCGGTGCTGCTGGTCTACTTCATCGGCGTCCACGGAATCCACACCGTCCAGGTCGGCGGCTGGGACCCTCCGGTCGGCATCACCCTCGTCGCCGACGGCCTGGCCACCGTCATGGTCGCCGTCAGCCAGCTCGTGCTGTTCGCCGTCCTGTGGTTCGGCATCGCGCAGGGCATCCGCGACGGCGACGACGATGACCCGATCTCGGTGTTCATCCCGTCGTACATGCTGCTCAACATGGGCGTGTCCATGGCGTTCCTCGCCGGCGACCTGTTCAACATGTATGTCGGCTTCGAGGTCCTGCTGGTCGCGTCGTACGTGCTGCTGACCCTCGGCGCCTCCGCCTCGCGCATCCGCGCCGGGGTCAGCTACGTCATGGTGAACATGCTGTCGTCGCTGGTGTTCCTCACGGCCATCGGCCTGGTCTACGGCGCGGTCGGCACCGTGAACTTCGCGCAGGTCTCCATCCGCATGGAGGCGCTGCCCGACGGCACCCGCACCGCCATCTTCGCCATGCTGCTCGTGGCCTTCGGCGTCAAGGCCGCGGTGTTCCCCATGTCCTCCTGGCTGCCGGACTCCTACCCCACCGCACCCTCGACGGTCACCGCCGTCTTCGCGGGCCTGCTGACGAAGGTCGGCGTCTACGCCATCATCCGCGCCCGCTCCGTCATGTTCCCCGACGGGAGCCTGGACGGGGTGCTGATGTGGGCGGGCCTGGCGACGATGATCATGGGCATCCTCGGCGCGATGGCGCAGAACGACATCAAGCGTCTCCTGTCCTTCACCCTGGTCAGCCACATCGGCTACATGATCTTCGGCATCGCCCTGGGCAACGAGATGGGCCTGTCCGGCGCCATCTTCTACATAGTCCACCACATCCTCGTGCAGACCGCGCTGTTCCTCGTCGCCGGGCTCATCGAGCGCCAGGCCGGGTCGTCGTCGCTGCGCCGGCTGGGCAGCCTGGCGAAGGCCTCGCCCCTGCTCGCCGTGCTCTACCTCGTGCCCGCGCTCAACCTGGGCGGCATCCCGCCGTTCTCCGGGTTCCTGGGCAAGGTCATGCTCATCCAGGCCGGCGCCGAGGCCGGCACCGCCACCGCGTGGGTGCTGGTCGGCGGCGCAATCCTGACGTCGCTGCTCACGCTGTACACGATGGTCATCGTGTGGGCCAAGGCGTTCTGGCGCGACCGCTCCGACGCCCCGGACGGCGACATGGCGCTCGACCGCCCGATGACGCTGAAGGAGAACGCCACGCTCATCGCCCTCGAGGAGCGCGAGGACGTCGGCCGCATGCCGATGGGCATGGTCGCCCCGACCGCCTTCCTGGTCGCCGCGACGCTGGCCGTCACCGTGCTGGCGGGCCCGCTGTCGGCCATCACCGACCGGGCGGCCATCAACGTCGCGGACACCGCCGGCTACCGTGCCGCGGTGCTCGGCGTCGACGACCCGGACGTCCAGGACGAAGGGCTCACGCCCGGCCGCACCCTCGAGCCCGCTGACGGCACGCCCGACGGGGGCGCCGGCGGCGGAGCCGGCGGCGGCGAAGAATCGCGGGGAGGTGACGCGTGATGGCGTCGTTCGCGGAGCGGGCCCGCAGGGCCCGGCGGCGGGCCGGGGCGAATCGGCCGTCGCTGCTCATGTTCATCGCGCTGGTCGTGATGTGGCAGCTGCTGTGGGGCGAGGTGACGGTCGGCAACATCGTCGGCGGAATCCTCGTCGCCGGATTCATCTCGCTGGTCGTGCCCATGCCCCGGGTCCCCGTCACGGGCCTCGACATCGACTGGTTCGCGATGGCCCGGCTGTTCGCCGCCTGGTCGGTGGAGTTCGTCGTCGCGTCGCTGCGCGTCGCCTGGCTGGCGGTGCGCCCCGCGGACCCGCCGCCGTCGGCCGTCATCCAGGTGCCCATGCGCACCAACGACGACATCACCCTGGCGTCGGCGGTGGCGCTCATCAACCTGCAGCCGGGCGGCATCGTCACCGACATCGACCGCGGCCGGCAGATGCTCACCATGCACATCCTCGACGGCTCCTCCACCGGCGGCATCGATCGCACGGTCGCCGATCTCGCGAAG
Organism: Actinomycetes bacterium; assembly: GCA_023388385.1. GTDB lineage: Bacteria > Actinomycetota > Actinomycetes > Mycobacteriales > Mycobacteriaceae > Corynebacterium. The sequence goes on from JAEWGK010000019.1 coordinate 3,632, forward strand.
ATGGAGCACCGCGTCATCCGGGCGTTCGAGAGCCGCGAGCCAGACCTCGGCGGGCGCGCCGCGCCCCACGACCATTCCGCCGTCCACGGCGAGGAGGGCCGCCGATGAGCGACCACCTGTTCCACCTGTTCCTCATGGGCGCCGCCGGCATCTACGCCGTCGCAGCGCTGCTGGTCCTCGGCCGGCTCATCGCCGGGCCCAACTCGATGGACCGGCTGTTGTCCCTGGAGTCGCTGATCGCGATGCTCCAGGGCATGTTCGCCGCCTACATCGCCTGGTCGGCGGACACGGCGTGGGCCTACCCCATGCTCGTCGTCGCGCTGCTCGGCTTCATCAGCTCCCTGTCGGTCGCGCGGTTCCGCACACCCGACGCCCGCGGCGACGCCGGCCGGAAGGAGGCCGACCGATGAGCGTGGCCGTCGACGTCGTCGCCCTCGTCCTCATCCTCGGCGGGGCGCTGGTCAGCCTCACCGCGGCACTGGGCGTCGTCCGCTTCCGGGACTCCGTCAGCCGCATGCACGCCTCGTCGA
>JAEWGK010000026.1 GCA_023388385.1 Actinomycetes bacterium
TCTGCCACCGGCTGTCGACGATGCAGCGCCCGGGCCTGCGCGGCATCCCGTTCACGTTCGTCCGCGTCGATCGCGCCGGCAACATGTCCAAGCGCCAGTCGGCGACGGGCTTCCACTTCACGCACTCGGGCGGCACGTGCCCGCTGTGGAACGTCTACGAGACGTTCAGCTACCCCGGCAAGGTCATGCGCCAGGTGGCGCTCATGCCGGACGGCCGCACCTACCTGTGGATCAGCCGCACGGTCGAGCACCATGCGGCGCGGTTCAACCGCCCGGGCAAGATGTTCGCCATCGGCCTGGGCTGCGAGGCCCGCCACGCGGAGCGCACGGTCTACGCCGACGGCCTGGACCTGTCGGACGAGGACGCGGCCACGCCCATCGGCGCCGGCTGCCGCGTCTGCTCCCGCGACGACTGCCCGCAGCGGGCGTTCCCGCCGATCCACCGGGCGATCGACGTCAACATGCACCGCTCCTCGGTCGCGCCGTACTGACCCGCGCGCCCCCGTCCGCGCGGGACCGTCCGCGGGCGCGCCGGTGCGCCGCGTTCATCTCCCGCATCATCTCCGCCAGCTCCGGGTCCTCCCGGACCATGAGCACCAGCTGGCAGTCCTCCGGGCCGGAGGTTCCGGGCTGGCAGGCGGTGCAGAACTCGCCGGCGCGAACGGGGCACCTCGCCTGCGGGATGCGACGGCGCCACCCGGCGGCCCGGGCGCCCGCGGCGCCGCGCCCCCTCGATCCCGCGTCGTCCGGCATGCGCTCCTCCTCCCGGCCATGCGCGTCCGCACGTCACGCATGTCCCCGTCCACGCTACGCCCCGCGGGGCAGCTCAGGATCGGGCCGTCCACGCGGACGCCCCGCATGGCCGCCTCGTGCGCGCCCCTCGCACCGCTCGGCGATCACGCACACCGAGCGGCGCCAGCGGCACCGGCTCCACGGTGGGCGGCCGAAGGCGCGGCGGCGCCGTCGGCACCGGCGTAAACGTCCCGCAAGAATCGGGGACGCCCCCTGGTCATGGGCGATGGGGCCTCGTAGCATGGTCGGGACACGACGACGGGGCGGGAGCGACCGCCCCCAGGAAAGGCGGTGGACGGCATGTCCCCGGAGACGACGGACCAGGCCCTGTTCCTCACCTCCGCCGTGACCTCGGCGCTGGCGGTCATCGGCACGGTCGCCGCGGTCATCGCGGGCCGGCCGCCGCTGGGCGAACTGCTCGTCCCCGGCGCGCTGCTGGGCCTGCTCGCCGTGACGCTCGGCGTCATCGCCGGACGTCGGCCCCTCATCGTCGCGGGCGCGGCGGCCGCCCTCGCCGCGCCGGCGGCATGGCTCCTCGTCGAGCAGGCCGGCGTCCTCGGCTGAGGCGCCGGCGGCCGTCGGGTCAGCCGCCGAACCGCAGGACGTCGTCGGCCCGCTCCAGCAGCCGCGGGTCGTGCGTGACGGCGATGGCGGAGCCGCCGACGCCGACGTGGTCGCGGACGTGGTCGGCGAGCAGTCCGGCGTTGGCGTCGTCGAGCGCCGACGTCGGTTCGTCGAGCAGGAGGATCTCCGGGTCCTGGACCGCCAGGCGGGCCAGCGCCACGCGGTGGCGTTCGCCGCCGGAGAGGCTGCCGGCCCGACGCGGCAGCAGATCGGCGGGCAGGCCGAACGCGTTCAGCGCCGTGGTGAGCGCCGCGGTGTCGCGGGCAATCCCCCGGCCGAGGATGGAGAAGTTCCGGCGGACGCTCCAGGCGGGGACGATGCCGGCGTTCTGGAAGCAGTAGCCGATGGTGCGGCGCAGATGCCGGCGCCGCTCCCGAGCGCTGAACCGGCTCAGCGCGCTCTCGCCGAACCGGATTTCGCCGACGTGGACGGGGACCAGGCCCCCGAGGGCCAGCAGCAGGCTGGTCTTGCCGCAGCCGCTGGGCCCGGCGACGGCGAGGAAGGTCCCCGGTTGGAGGGTGAAGGACAGGTGCTCCCAGAGAATCCGGCCGTCGACGGTGTAGGCCAGGTCCTCGACGCGGACGACGGGTGCGGTGGCGGCCATGTCAGATCTCCTCGAGGGCGATGACGGTGGTGGAACGGAGGGACGCGGCGAGCAGGGCGGCGACCACCCCGGCGATGACCGCACCGACGGCCGGCCCGATGAGGGCCGCGGGCGCGGGATCCGGGGCGCCGACCGCGGCGCCGGCCGCGGCGACAAGCGTCGCCACCGCGGCCGAGACCGCGACGGCGCCGCCGTGGATGCGGGCGAATCCGTCTCCGACGCAGCGGCGCAGGAACGCCTGGGGACGCCGGATCCGGGCCAGCGACCAGGCGGCGATGGCGGTGGACAGCACGGCCACGCCGGAGGCGACGACCGCACCCGTCGACCGGGCCATCTTCTGCAGGTCGCGGCGATCGGCGTCGCGCGCCGACGTCTCCGCCACGGACGCGACCCCGACGACGACGTCGCCGGCTCCGGTCCGGCGGACGAGATCCCGGTAGCGCCCCGCGTCGTCGTAGGCGATGGCCGTCGCCAGCTGCGTCGGCTCGAGCACCGCGGGCGGATCGTGGATGACGACGAGCACCGGGTTGCGGCGGAAGGAGTCCCCGGGCCGGAAGTACCGGTAGTCGAGCAGGGGCACGACCACGTCATCGTCGTACGTCGCACCGGTGATCGCCGGCGGCCGCGCCCCGCCGCGTAGCTCGGCCCAGAACCGGGTCATCTCCTCCAACCCGGCGGCGGTCAGCGGCGTGCCCGGCCCGGGGTCGACCGGGGTGAGGATGGTGACGCCGTCGTCGGCGACGCGGTCCAGCAGATCCGGGCGCCAGGCGGCGAGGAAGGCGGTGTCGACGGCCACGGCCTCGCCCTCGGCGAAGCCCTTCACCCGCGCGGAGAGCATCGCCCGGCCATCGGCGTACATGGCCCGGGCCACATCGCCGAGCTGCGGATCCGCCGTACCGGCCCGGGCGCCGCGGACCTCGTAGCCCAACGTGGGCAGAATCAGATCGGGATGGGCCGCCCGCCAGGCGTCGGCGACGGCGGCGTCGGCGGCGAGCTGCCGAACGGCGTGGACGTCGCGAATGCCATGGCCGCAGATGCCGACGGCGACGACGGCGACGGCGGCTGCGACGAGGCCGACGGCGCGCACGGGCACGACTCCGGCGATCCGCTCGGGCAGGCGCAGGCGCGCGGAGACGATGAGGCCCAGCACCATGCCGCACGCCACGGCGGCGAACGCACCGGCGCCGAGCACCGTCGCGACACCCGAGGGCCCGGCGGCGGCCGGGCGCCCCACCCCGAACGCCACGACGGCGGCGAGTGCCAGCGGGGGCGCGGCCGCGGCGACGGCTGCGGCACCAGGGGCCGCGACCAGCACCGGCCCCCAGCTGCGGATCACCGGCATCCCGACGGATCGCTGCAGGCTCCGCGAACGCAGCATCCCGGAGACGATGAGCATGCCCATGAGCCCCAGGACCAGGAGCGACAGCGCCATCGTCGCCGCCCAGCCGGAGCCGATGGCGCCGCCGAGCATCCACGGTACGGGCGACTGCGCCACGGTGAGCCAGGACTCGACTCCCGCGGCGTGCAGGTCCTCGAGCACCGGCACCGCGTCCTGCGCCGCCCCGAAGAAGAAGTACGAGCCGGACGCCGGGCCCGCCCCGGGGTACGGTGCGATGAGCGGAACCGGATCCCGATCGGGATACGTCACCGCGTTCCAGGCGGCCTCGCCGTGCGCATCCGGCGACGGGTACACCTCGTAGCCGGATCCGGCGGGATTATTGCGGTACAACGTCACCCCGTGGCGTGCGGCCGACGATGCCAGCAGCTCGGTGACCCGTGCGTGCGCGCCGGGGTCGCCGAGATTCTCCACGGCGATGCTACCCCGGGCACCGAGCGGACCCTCCAAGGCGGCGTCGGCGAGGTGGAAGTGGGCTCCGGCGGCGCCGACGGCGCCCAGGAGGACCGCGAAGAGGGCGAGCACCGCGCCCCAGGCACGGCCGGGGCGCACCACCCGCCGCAGTTCACGCCCCATCAGTGTCGCCAATACGTCGCGTTTCCACCCAGCGTGGCCCTGATGCCCGCCTTCGATTCAACCCCCTTCGGAACGGTGGGGGAACGGTCACATGCTTTCGCGTTGCAGGCGGTACTCCCATGCGGGACGCCATGGTGCTGATAGTTCGACCAGACCCGCTTGATGGTGTAGCTGACCCCATGGTTCCACACTCCACCTCCCACATGCGAGATTTCAGCGGCGGCCACCCCGGCGCCACCAAGGAGCGGCGGACTCGCAACCCCTGCAGCAAGCACCTTCCTCGTCATCTCGATCTCCTTCCCGATCGCTCGTCTTTTTCGATCATGTTTGAGTTTGATGGCAAAACTTCAACCTGTCAAGGCTTCTTGATCGATCCAGCGCGCCGCGACAGGATAAACGCCCCCATCCCGGCCGTCCCGGCACGCGCCGGGACGCGGCGGACGCAGGGGACGGGCCCCGCGGACGGCGAGGCGGTCCGGAGGGGCGGCCCCGGGGACGGTCGATCGGGCGGGCTACAGGTTGGTCATGGAGCCGAGGATGCCCTCGGCCGCCTCCTTCATCGCCTCCGACATGGTCGGGTGGATGTGGACGGTGCGGCCGATCTCCGCGGCGGTGAGCTCGTACTTGTGGGCGAGCACCAGCTGCGGCATGAGCTCGGAGACGTTGGCGCCGACCATGTGGCCGCCCAGCAGCTCGCCGTACTCGGCGTCTGCGACGAGCTTGACGAAGCCGGTCGGCTCGCCGAGGCCCTGAGCCTTGCCGTTGGCGGAGAACGGGAAGGTCGCGACCTTGACCTCGCGGCCCTCCTCCTCGGCCTGCTTCCGGGCCTGCGCCTCGGTGAGGCCGAAGGACGCGACCTGCGGGTTGCAGAAGGTCGCGCGCGGCATGTCCAGGTAGTCGCGGTCGGCGATGGGCTCCGTCTCGTGGCCGGCCATGTGCTCAGCGGCGACGACGCCCTGATGCTCGGCGACGTGCGCGAGCTGAAGCTTCATGGTGACGTCGCCGATGGCGTAGATGTTGTCGGCGGAGGTGCGCATGTACTCGTCGATGACGATCTCGCCCCGCTGGCCCAGCTCGACGCCGGCCTTGTCCAGGCCGATGCCCTCGGTGCGCGGGGCGAAGCCGATGGAGACCATGACGCGGTCGACGGTCAGGGTCTGCTCGTCGCCGCCGCCCTTCTTCTCCACCTTCACCTCGACGGAGTCGCCGTTGTCGGTGATTCCGGTGGTGGCGTGGCCCGTCATGAGGGTGACGCCGAGCTTCTTGTACTCCTTGGCGATCGCCTTCGACACGTCCTCGTCCTCGTTCGGCAGGACGCGATCCATGAACTCGACGATGGTGACGTCGACGCCGTAGTTGGCCAGGACGTACGCGAACTCCATGCCGATGGCGCCGGCGCCGACGATGACCATCGAGTCGGGCAGCTCGTCGTCGAGGATCTGCTCCTCGAAGGAGACGATGTTGCCGCCGACTTCGACGCCCGGGAGGGACTTGACGACGGAACCCGTGGCGATGATGCACTTGTCGAACGTGAGCTCCTTGCCCTCGTCCTCGCCATCGGTGACGACGATGGTGGAGCCGTCCTTGAACTCGCCCCAGCCGTTGATCTCGTCGATCTTGTTCTTCTTCATCAGGTAGTGGACGCCCTTGACGATGCTCGACGACACCTTGCGCGAACGCGCGTGGGCCACGCCGAAATCGAGGGAGACGTCGCCCGAGATGCCGAAGGTCTTCGCCTCGTGGGTGAGGGTGTGGGCCACCTCGGCGTTCTTCAGCAGCGACTTCGAGGGGATGCAGCCCACGTTGAGGCAGACGCCTCCCCAGTACTTCTTCTCCACGACGGCCGTCTTCAGGCCGAGCTGGGAGGCGCGGATGGCGGCGACGTAGCCGCCGGGGCCCGCGCCGAGGACAACGAGATCATAATGTTCAGCCACGGAATACAGGGTACGCGGAGCGCCCCGCCCCCGTCATCGGGAGGGGGCGGGGCGCCTGGACGATGCCTAGATGATGCCGAGGATCGCCTTGATGTCGGAGAGGGTGGCGGAGCCGGTGTTGAGGAGCATGCCGAGGTACTCGCCGATGGTGATGAGGATCTGCTCGTGGGGCTGCATTCGGGGACGTCTCCCTTCGTCGGCCGGCGGCCGGGGCCGTCCGGGGCGCCGGTCGAGGCCCCGGCGCGGGGCGGCCGCATACGCGGCCAGATTCACTTCAGTAACATTAGCAACATACGTCGCAGCAGGCCAGACCCGCCGCGGACCCGGCCCCGGACCCCGCGCAGGGCGGCGAATACCCGCCAACCTGCACATACCAGCTCGGTGGATGGCTTTCCCCCGGCGCCCGTCCAGGGTAACCTCAACCGCGACACGGCACGACCTCAGGAGGACACCACCATGCGCATCCGCCGCCCCCGTCTGACCGCGGGCGCCGCAGCCGCCGCCATCGCGCTGATGCTGCCCGCGGCCGGCGTCGCCGCGGCCGAGCCCGCAGCCCCGGCCCCGCAGCCCGCGGGGATCCCGGGCCTGCCGGCGCTGCCGGATCTCGCCGGCTCGCTGTTCCGCCCGGGCCCGCAGCCCGGCGGGGTCGAGACCGCCCCGGACGGCGATTACGCCGCCCCGCAGCCGGCCGACATCCCGGAGAAGCTGCGGCAGACGCCGCCGGTGGCCGCGACGCCGTTCACCGTGGACTCTCATCAGGCCATCGTCGGCACCCTGTCGGACGAGGCCCGCGCGCGCATCGGCGACTCCGCCCCCGAGTGGCTGGACCTCATCAAGGATCGCCCGAACGTGCAGGACCTGTGGGCCGTCTCCCCGTCGATGGGCCGCACGATTCCGATGGTGTGGATCCACCCGGAGGGCGCCGACCCGAAGGCCCCGCGCCCGACGCTCTACGTCCTGAACGGCGCCGACGGAGGCGAGGGCCGCGCGTCCTGGTTGTACCAGACCGACATCCTGGACTACTTCTCCGACAAGAACGTCAACGTCGTCGTCATCCAGTCCGGCAAGTTCTCCTACTACACCGACTGGGAGAACCAGGGCCACAAGCTCGGCCGCCAGTACTGGGAGACCTTCCTGACGCAGGAGCTGCCCGCCCCGCTGGAGGCCGCCATCGGCGCCACCGGCCAGCCGCGCGGCATCGTCGGGATGTCCATGTCCGCGACCTCCACGCTGCTGTACGCCCAGCACCACCCGGGCCTGTACGACGCGGTCGCGTCCTTCTCCGGCTGCGCCGCGACCTCCGACCCGGTGTCCTCCCAGTTCCTGGAACTCGTCGTCAACCGTGCCGATGCCACCGGCGCCGACCTGTGGGGCCAGCGCCCGGGCCCGCGCTGGACCGCCAACGACGCCCTGGTCAACGCCGAGAAACTGCGCGGCACCCCGCTGTTCGTGTCCAACGGCTCCGGCATGTGGGGCGAGTGGGACACCACCGCCAACCCGCGCGTCGAGCAGGAGTCCCAGCTCATCGCGCAGCGCACGTCCGGCGTCGCCATCGAGGCCGCCGCGAACGTCTGCACCCACGACCTCAAGGCCAAGCTGGACCAGGCGGGCATCACCGACGGCATCGTCTGGGACCTCGCCAACACCGGCACCCACTCCTGGGGCTACTGGCAGGACGACATGCACCAGGCCTGGGACCAGCTGTTCGCCCCGGTCTTCTCCGGTGGCGCGCCCGTCGCCGGCGTGACCGAGCCGCCGGCCGGCCAGGCCCCGGCCGCGGGCTAGGCGGCGCGCGGGCCGGGCACGGCGCGGCCACTCCCCAGCCGCCGCGCCGCGGCCGCATCCGCCGCCGACCAGGGGGACCCGGTTTCCGCCGGGTCCCCCTCGTCATGCCCGGGGCTGCCCTACCGTGGGGGCATGAGCGATTTCCTGCCCGCCGATGACGCACCCGACTGGCTCGACGACATCGAGGGCGACGAGGCCCTCGCCTGGGCGCGCGAACGCTCGGCGGAGACCGTCGCCTCCGTGCCCTCCGGCCCGCGCGAGGAGCTGGAGGCCCGCATCCTCGGGGCCCTCGACTCCGACATCCGCATCCCCTACCCGGTGCGGCGCGGGGAGCACCTCTACAACTTCTGGCGCGACGGCGCGCATCCACGCGGCCTGTGGCGCCGCACGACGCCGGAGTCCTTCGACGCGGGGGCGGACGACGCCGCGGCCACGGAGTGGGAGACCGTCCTCGACCTCGACGCGCTCGCGGAGGCCGAGGGCGAGAACTGGGTGTGGAAAGGCGCCGCCGTCCGCCGCCCCGATTACCGCCGAGCGCTGGTCCACCTGTCCCGCGGCGGCGCCGACGCGACCGTCATCCGCGAGTTCGATCTGGTCGATCTGGCCTTCGTCGACGACGACCCGTTCACCCTGCCGGAGGCGAAGTCCGACGTGGGCTGGCTGGGTGACGACGAGCTCCTGGTCGGCACCGACATGGGCCCGGGATCGCTGACCGACTCCGGCTACCCGCGGCAGGTCCGCCGCTGGCGCCGCGGCACGCCCCTGGAGGAGTCGGAGGTCCTGTTCAACGGGCACGCCTCCGACGTCGCCGTCGGCGGCTGGTACGACGCAACCGAGGGCTTCGAGCGCATCTTCGTCCAGCGCGCCCTGGGCTTCTACGACACCCGGACCTTCGTCGGCACGCCCGAGGGCCTGCAGATCATCGAAGTCCCGGAGGATTGCCGGCTGTCCGTCCACCGCGAGTGGCTCCTGCTGCTGCCGCGCACGCCGTTCGCGGGCATCGCCGCGGGCGGGGTGGGCGTCGTCACGCTCGACGACTGGCTGGCGGGCGGCCGCGACGTCGAGGTCCTGTTCGAGCCGGACGGCCGCAGCCTGGAGGACGTGTCGTGGACCCGCGACCACCTGGTGCTGACGTTCCTGCGGGACGTCGCCACCGTCGTCGAGGTCCGCCGCTGCGGCGACTGGGCCCCGGTGGAGCTGACGGGTCTGCCGGACCAGGCGACCGTCGGCGTCATCGGGACCTCCCCGTCGCGCGACGGCGAGGTGTGGTTCACCGCCTCCAGCGCGCTGGAGCCGGCGACGCTGCTGCACGCGGATCTGGGCACGCTCGACGACGACGCCGCGGGCGCCGCCCCCGCGGCCGCGCGCGTGCTGCGCCGGGCGCCCGCGTTCTTCGACGCCTCGGGCATGGAGACCCGCCAGCACTGGGCGGTGTCCGACGATGGCACCCGCATCCCCTACCGCGTCACCGGCGTGCTGGACGACGGTCCCCGCCCGGCCCTCGTCAACGCCTACGGCGGCTTCGAGGTCTCGCTGGTGCCCGGCTACTCCGCGATCTCCGGCATCGCGTGGCTGTCGCGCGGCGGCATCGCCGTGCAGGCGAACATCCGCGGCGGCGGGGAGTTCGGGCCGGAGTGGCACTCGTCCGTCGTCAGACGCGGGCGGCCCCGGGTCTACGAGGACCACCGGGCGGTGCTGCGCGACGTCGTCGCCCGCGGCTACTCGACCGTCGACCAGCTGGCGGTGCGCGGCGGATCCAACGGAGGGCTGCTGTCGGCGGTGTGCCTGACGTCGTATCCGGAGCTGGTCGGCGCCGTCGTCGCGCAGGTCCCGCTGGCGGACATGCTGCGCTACCACCGGCTGTCGGCGGGCGCGTCGTGGATGGCGGAGTACGGCGACCCGGACGACCCGGGCGACCGGGAGGTCATCGCGTCGTACTCGCCGGTCCAGCGCGTCGCCCGGCGCGCCGACCGGCCGTACCCGCCCGCCCTGGTGACCACATCCACCCGCGACGACCGCGTCCACCCCGCCCACGCCCGCACCCTGGCGTGGCTGCTGCGGGAGGCCGGCCAGCCGGTCGACTACCACGAGAACACGGAGGGCGGACACGCCGGGGCGGCGGACAACGCACAGGTCGCGCACATCGAGGCGCTCATCCACGCGTGGCTGTGGGCGACGCTGGGCGACGGCAACGAGGAATCACGCTAGACCCTATTGCTTTTGGATGGAAATGTGCCATGCTCTCATCATCCACCCCAAACCGAGGCGAAGAGCTGTACATAGGCCCCGCCTCGCTTCCCCAACTTCCGCATCAACAATCGCGAGGAGGCCCCAATGCCCTCCACCACGACCCGCCGTCCGCTGCGCATGACCTCGGCGGCGATGTCCGTCCTCGTCGTGGCGGCGACGGTCATCATCACCATCACCGGCGCCATCGCCCTCGGTGACCTGCTCATCCCCGGCGCCGTCGCCGGCGCCGTCGCCGCGGTCCTCGGCGGGGCGGGCCGCAGCACCCGCCTCGTCGTCGCGGGCGTCGCCGCGGCGGCGTTCCCGCTGCTGTGGTTCCTCGTCCTCGTGAAGGCCCTCGGCTTCGTGTAGGCCGAGCCCGACCGGCGTGGCGCCCGCCCCATCCCCCGCGGCCGCTGCCGGGCCCGCCCGGCCACGGCGCTAGGGTGGGACCCGTGCGACACGGCTGGCCCCCCGCGAACGACTACACCGGAATCCCCTTCAACCTGGGCTTCCGCGTGGATCACTACGACCTGGACCTGGACTACCGCGTCGGCCCGAACCGGCTGAAGGCCACGGCGACGCTGTCCATCGAGGTCAACGCGCGGATCGACGCGCTGACGCTCGACTTCGCCGACGTGCTGGGCGTCGACGACGTCTCGGCGGAGACGGACGCCCACGGCACGACGGTCGACGTCGTCAAGTGGCGCCAGTCGGGGCGCAAGCTGCGCGTGCGGTTCGACCGCGTGCTGGAGCCGGAGGAGACGCTGTCGCTGCGCATCCGGTACTCCGGCATCCCGGAGCCGGTCGACTCGCGCTGGGGCGAGCTCGGGTGGGAGGAACTGACCAACGGGTCGCTCATCGCCTCCCAGCCCATCGGCGCGGCCAGCTGGTTCCCGTGCGACGACGACCCGGAGACGAAGGCCCGCTACGACATCACGGTGACGTGCGACGCGCCGTACACGGTGGTGGCGACGGGCCGGCCGTCGGCGCCGCAGAAGGTCGGCGGCTCGCGCCGGCGCTGGCGCTTCCGGTCGGAGGAGCCGATGGCGTCGTACCTGGTCACCATCCAGATCGGCGAGTACCGCGAGATCGACCTGCCCGGCGCGCCGGTGCCCGTCACCGCCTACGTCCCGGCGGAGCCGCGCGGCCTGCCGGACCGCGTCCGCCACGACTTCCGCGACCAGGGCCGCATGCTGGCGGTCTACCAGGAGCTGTTCGGCGAGTACCCGTTCCCCGACTACCGCGTCGTCGTCGTCGAGGACGAGCTGGAGATCCCGCTCGAGGCCCAGGGCCTGTCCATCTTCGGCGCGAACCACGCCGACGGGAGGGACACGTGGAACCGGCTCATCGCCCACGAGCTGTCCCACCAGTGGTTCGGCAACTCCGTCGGCTTGTCGCAGTGGCGCGACATCTGGCTGAACGAGGGCTTCGCCTGCTACTCCGAGTGGCTGTGGGCCGAAAACTCCGGCGGCCCGAGCGCCGACGAACTGGCCAGGACGCACTACGCGGAGCTCGCGGACAAACCGCAGGACCTGGTCATCGGGGACCCCGGCCCGGACGACATGTTCGACGACCGCCTGTACAAGCGCGGCGCCATCACCGTCCACGCGCTGCGGCTGCTGCTCGGCGATGACCTGTTCTTCGGCATGATCCGCCGGTGGACCGGCCTGAACCGCCACAGCGTCGTCGACGCCGTCGACTTCCGCGCGCTGGCCAACCGCACGTGCCGGGACAACGGCATCACGACGTCCCACCTGGACCTGCTCTTCGACTCCTGGGTGCGCCGCGCGCCGCTGCCGCCGTTCCCGGAGAATCCCCGGTCCGGCGGCGCCGCTGACGGCTCGGGGACCTCCGGCGGCTCCGGGGGCTCCGGGGAGGCGCGCCGCCGATGAAGTGGCTGACCCTGGCGACGCTCGTCGCGGCGATGGGCACCTTCGGCATCCTGTTCCTGTCCGCCTGGACGCTGCCGACGGACGTGAACCTGGAGTTCACCGCGTACTGGGGCCTCTACTTCGCGCTCACCGGCGTCCTCGGCGGACTCATGCAGGAGACGACGCGGGCCGTGGGCACCGCCCGCGCGCACGCCCGGCGCGCCGCGGAGCAGGGCCATGC
>JAEWGK010000211.1 GCA_023388385.1 Actinomycetes bacterium
TGGTACTTCCAGCGCTACGTGGAGAAGCTGCCGACCGCCGGCGAGATCGTCATCTTCGACCGCTCCTGGTACAACCGCGCCGGCGTCGAGCGCGTCATGGGCTTCTGCACCTCCCAGGAATACCGCCGCTTCCTGCACCAGGCGCCGATCTTCGAGCGCCTGCTCGTCGAGGACGGCATCATGCTGCGCAAGTACTGGTTCTCCGTCTCCGACGAGGAGCAGGTCCGCCGCTTCGAGTCCCGCCGCGAGGACCCGCTGCGCCGCTGGAAGCTGTCCCCGATGGATCTGGAGTCCATCACCCGCTGGGAGGACTACTCCCGCGCCAAGGACGAGATGTTCATCCACACCGACATCCCGTCCGCGCCGTGGTACACGGTCGAATCCGAGGACAAGAAGCGCTCCCGCATCAACGTCATCTCCCACCTCCTGTCCACCGTGCCCTACGAGCACATCGAGCGCGAGATGCCCGAGATCCCCGAGCGCCCCGAGTCCGAGAACTCCTACGAGCGCCCGCCGCGAACCGAGTTCCGCTACGTCCCCGATGTCGCCGCCAGGCTCGAGGAGGATCGCCTCGACGCCAGGAAGCACAAGGACAAGGGGAAGAAGAAGGACGGCAAGGGCAACGGCAAAGCCAAGGCCAAGGGCAAGAAGAACAAGTAGCCCGCCGCCCCGGCCCCTGACATGCCCCGTGTGATGTGCAACACTCGGGGGCATGACCGATCCCACCGTCATCGTCACTACCGAGGGCGTCTCCGGGCGCCTGCTGCTCAACCGCCCGAAGGCGCTCAACAGCCTGGACACGGAAATGGTGGACCTCATCGCGGAGGCGCTGGAGCGCTGGCGCGACGACGACGCCGTCCGCCAGGTCATCATCACGTCCGGACATCCCACGGCGTTCTGCGCCGGCGGCGACGTCCGCACCGTCCGCGAGCAGATCCTGGAGGGTGACCACGCCTCCGGTGACGAGTTCTTCCGCCGCGAGTACGACATGAACCACGCCATGGCGGAGTACCCGAAGCCGTACGTCGCCGTCATCGACGGCATCGCCATGGGCGGCGGACTGGGCGCCAGCATGCACGGCTCCCACCGCATCGTCACCGAGCGCGCGTCCGCCGCCATGCCGGAGATGGCCATCGGCTTCGTGCCCGACGTCGGCATCACCTGGTTCTCCCAGCACGTCGAGGGCCACGGGGGGCGCCCCGACCCGGGTCTGGCGCGTTTCATCGGCCTGACCGGCTACCGCCTGACCGCCGCCGACATGCTGTGGGCCGGCTGGGCGACGCACTTCGTGCCGTCCGACGACGTCCCCGCGCTGCTCGAGGCCGCCGACGTCGAGGGCATCGATGCCGCACTCGAGCGTTTCGCCGCCGACCCCGCCGACGCGAGGGAGTCCGGCCTGGCCGACATCGCGGAGCGTGCTTCCGCTGTGTTTGGGGCGGATTCGTGGATGGACATCGCCGCCGGGCTGGACGAGGGCGAGTTCGCCGATCTGCTTGCGCCCGCCTCGCCGACCTCGCTGGTCGCGGCGGCGGAGCTCTACACCGCCAACGTCGGCGTCGATCTGCGCACCGCGCTGGACAACGAGGCCGCCGTCGGCGCCCTCATGCGCCGCCGCCGCGACTTCGACGAGGGCGTCCGCGCCGTGCTCAAGGACAAGACCCGCGACGCGACGTGGGAGATCCCCGACGCCGCCGACGTCGACCCGGAGCCGTTCCGGGAGGCCCTGCGCGGTTGATTCCCGCGTCGGCGTCCGTGCCGGCCGGAGTCGGCGTCGGCGCCGATCCAGTCCGCGGCCACGTCATAGATGGTGGCGCGTTCCTGTCTCATGGACGGGATCGTACCCAAGCCCGTGGCGGCCCGACGGCGCCGGAAACGCGGTTGCCACGAGTTCCGCGAGGTCGCGGAACGCCGCCGACGTCGCCGGGCGCAGCCGGTCCGGGTCGACGACGCCGCCGTCCGCCAGGTGCGGGTCGTACGGCAGCGGCACCACCGTGCGGCAACGCCTGGAGAACAGCGCCGCCAGCTCCCCGTCGCGCGCCCCGCCGGGGGAGGGGTGGTTGACCGCAACGACGGTCTGCGCCACCAGATTGCCGTGGCCGTGGGCGGACAGCCAGTCCAGCGTCGCCCACGCGCCGCGCGCCCCGTCCAGCGCCGGCGTGGCGACGAGCACCAGGCAGTCGGCGGAGGCCAGGATCTCCGGCATCGCCGGGTGGACCAGGCCCGTGCCGCAGTCGACGAGGATGAGCGTGTAGTGCAGCGACACGATGTCCAGCACCCGCGCGTAGTCGGCGGCGGAGAACGCCTCGTTCACCGACGGGTCCCGCTCCGATCCGACGACCTCCAGGCGGCTGGGGGAGTGGGAGGTCAGCGCCCGCACGTCCGCGTACGACGCCGTCGACGGGGCGCGCAGCAGGTCGCGGACCGTGGCAGGCGACGGCACCGGCATCCGGTCCGCGAGCGTCCCCAGGTCCGGGTTCGCGTCGACGGCGACGACCCGGTCGCCGCGCAGCGCCGCGAACGTCGCGCCGAGGCCCAGCGTCACCGTGGTCTTGCCGACGCCGCCCTTCGCGGAGACCACCGCGATCCGCCGCCGGCCGTCGACCGGGGCCGCGATGACGGCGCGCTGCTCCCGGTCCCGGATCACGCGGGCGGGATCGCCCGGATCCCACGCGCCGGCGGTGAGCCGCCTGACGACGCCGCGCCAGCCGCGCCGGTCGGGCGGGGTGGCGAGCCCCGCGGCCAGGTCGTCGATGGTGG
>JAEWGK010000230.1 GCA_023388385.1 Actinomycetes bacterium
GGATGCCCAGGCGCGTCGCGGTGATGGGCCCGATGGTGGAGCCGCACGGCTTGTGGTTGGCGGAGACGAACACCTGCGACGGCACGCCGGCCCGCTCGGCGAGGCCGGCGATGAACGCCTGGCCCCACGCGTCGGTGGCGTAGCGCTGGTTGGCGTTGACCTTGATGACCGGCCCGACGTTGAGCTGCGGCCGGTGGCCCGGGTCGTGCTCGCCGGTGTGGTTCGGGTGGACGGCATGGGCGCCGTCGGCGCTGACGCAGACGGAGCGGCGCAGCATGCGGTGGCGGGCCTCGCCGTCCGCGCCGACGGAGGCCGCGATGCGCTCCAGCATGTCCGCCAGGAGCGGGCCCGCGGCACCGGTCGGCGAGGCGGAGCCCACCTCCTCGTGGTCGAAGGCGATGAGCACCGGGATGTCGCCACCGAGGTCCCCGTCGCCCTCCGCGTTCCAGCGGGCCATCGCTGCCTCGAGCGCGACGAGGGAGGAGTGGACGGACAGCAGGTTGTCCAGGCGGCCGCAGGCCAGGAATTCGCCGGCCATGCCGAACACCCGCGGCGGCTGCGTGTCGAAGGAGATGAGGTCCCACGCCGCGACGTCGGCCTCATCGACGCCGGCGGCCGCGGCGAGCACCTCGCGGATGTCGCCGCCGAGGCCCACCACTGGATGCGTGTGCTCCTGGCGGTGCAGCTTCAGTCCCTCGGAGTTGATCTCCCGGTTGAGGTGGATGGCCAGCTGCGGCACGCGCGCGACGGGCCCGGTGCGCGCCAGGTGCGTGCGGCCGTCGTGCGTTGCGACGAGCCCCGCGAACTCGATTTCCCGATCCAGCCATGCGTTGACCAGCGGCCCGCCATAGATCTCGACCTCCGCGCGGATGTAACCGCCGGACTCGGACTGGGGGTTGGGCTTCAGGCGGAAGCCCGGGGAATCGGTGTGGGAGCCGATGATGCGGAAGCCCCGCTCGCCCGGGTCGTGGGCCGTCTCGCCGGCGCGCTTGTCCGCAGCCGCGTCGCCGGCGCGCTCGCCGGCGGCGCCCGCGCCGTCCGACGGCAGGTGCCAGGCGACGGCCGCGCCCTCGCGGACCAGGACGTAGGTGCCCGGCGCGGTCGGGAACGGGTCGCGCTCGTCGACGCGGGCCGCCCCGGCTGCCTCGAGGCGGCGGGCGACCTCCTCCGCCGCGTGGAAGGAGGACGGCGACGCCTGGACGAACTCGATGAGGTCCTGGACGTGCGCGTGGGCGGGGTCGGTGATGGTCTCGGGGGCTGCGTCGTCGGTCATGTCCCCATCATGGCAAAAGGGCCGCTCCCCCGGCCCGGCGCGGCCGTCCGGCCCCGGCGGGGCGGGGACGCGTCTGCGCGGTACCCTGATGCCCCATGACCGGAAACGAGAACGGGGGAACGGGCGCGGGGGCGCCGGAGGAGAGGACGTCCGTGCCGGACGTCTCGCTGGTGCTGGAGGGCGGTGGCATGCGCGCCGCATACACGTCCGCCGTGATCGAGGCGCTGATCCAGGAGAGGATCGATCTCGGCTGGGTCGGCGGCATCAGCGCCGGCGCGACGATGCTGACCAACTACCTGAGCCGCGATCCGGTGCGCACCCGCGGCTGCTTCGTGGAGATGACGGCCGATCCACGTTTCGGCGGCTGGGGCACGTTCGCCCGCGGCCGCGGCTACTTCGACTCGGCCTACATCTACGAGAAGGCGCCGCTGGAGGGCGAACTTGCGCCGTACGACTACGACACGTACCTGGCCAACCCGACCCCGGCGAAGGTCGGCGCCGTGCGCGCCACCGACGGCGGGATGGTGTGGTGGGGCCGCGAGGACATGGTGGAGCTGAAGGACCTCATGGTCCGCGTCCGGGCGTCGTCGACGATGCCGGGCTTCATGGTCCCGCCCGTCATCGACGGCATCACCTACTACGACGGCGCCCTGGGCCCCGACGGCGGCATCCCGATCAGCGCGGCGGAGGACGACGGCTTCTCCAGGCACCTGGTCATCCTCAGCCAGCAGCGCGACTACGTGAAGCCGGAGGTCTCCCGGCCGGGTGTGCTGCGCCGCCTGTTCCGCCGCACCCCGGCGATGGCGGAGGCGATGATCCGCCGTCCGGCGAACTACAACGCAACCCGCGAGCGCCTGCTGGAGCTGGAGCGCGAGGGCCGCGCGTACCTCTTCTTCCCCGAGACGATGCCGCTGTCGAACCGCACCCGCGATCTCGGCGCGCTGAAGGCCGCCTACGCCGCCGGCCGCGGCCAGATCGCCCGCGAGCTGCCGGCCATCAGAGAGTTCCTGGGCATCGCCTGAGCGCCGCCCGTGCGGGCACTGTTCAACAACTTGACGGATTCAGATACAGAGCTGTGTGACGACGCCCACCCGGCCGGGCCGGGTGGGCGTCGTCACGCACCCCACCCGCCCCACCTGCGCGGACGCGCACCGAATGCGCCACCACTCACACGCGCATCGCCTCGTTTTCGCCTGGCGAACGGGATTTCCCGCCGATGCAATTGGGACCGAAAGGTTGCCGACGCTCCATAACGGAGCCGTAACATCCGTCACGCCCCGCCGGTACCCGCCACGGAGACCGGCACGCCGGACGCGACCGCAACACCGCGGGCGCCGGCTCCGCCCCCCAGGGATGACCCGGCCATGCCGGTTCCCCCTGCCCGACCCCGGACACGGAGAATCCATGACCCAGACCACCACAGCCACCGCAACGGGAGCGGCCGACGCCACCGCCACGCGGGAGCACAAGAAGGTCCTCGCCGGCACGCTCGTCGGCACGACCATCGAGATGTACGACTTCCTCATCTACGCCCAGGCGGCCGCCGTCGTGCTGGCGCCGCTCTTCATCGAGCCTGCATCGAAGGCGAATCCCTCCATCGCCCTCATCCTCGCCTGGGCCTCCATCGGCGTGGCCTTCCTCTTCCGCCCGCTCGGCGCCATCATCGGCGGCCACATCGGCGACCGCTACGGCCGCAAGATGGTCCTCGTCTTCTCGCTGGTCGGCATGGGCACGGCGACGATGCTCATCGGCTTCCTGCCGACCTACGCCAGCATCGGCGTCGCCGCGCCGCTGCTGCTCATGCTCCTGCGCATCGTCCAGGGCCTCGCGGCGGGCGCGGAGTGGGGCGGTGCCGCCCTCATGTCCGTCGAGAACGCCCCTGACGACAGGCGAGGGTTCTACGGCTCCTTCCCGCAGCTCGGCGTCCCGCTGGGCATGCTGCTGGCGACGACCGCCATGCTCATCACCACCCTGTCCATCGGCAACGACGCCTACATGGCGTGGGGCTGGCGCATTCCGTTCATCTTCTCCATCGTCCTCATCGCCATCGGCTACGTCATCCGACGCACCGTCGACGAGTCCCCGGTGTTCCAGCAGATGAAGGCCGAGTCCAAGCACCGCACCGCACCGCTGCCGGAGCTGTTCCGCAACCACTGGCGCCTGGTCCTCAAGGCCGTCTTCATCTTCGCCGGCAACAACGCCGCCGGCTTCATGGTCATCGCGTTCTTCAGCTCCTACGGCCGCAAGACCCTGGGCATGGACCCGGTGGTCACCATGATCGCCACCATCATCGCCGGCTTCTTCTGGACCATGTTCACCCTGTGGTCCGGCATCCTCGCCGACCGCTACGGCCGCGTCCGCGTGTTCATGATCGGCTACGCCATCCAGGCCCCGTGGCTCATCGTCATCTGGCCGCTCATCGAGACGGGCAACGCCGGCGTCTACACCATGGCCATCGTCGCCCTGACCCTGCCGCTGGCCCTGACCTACGGCCCGACCTCCGCGCTGTTCGCCGAGATGTTCCCGGCGGCCATCCGCTTCTCCGGCGCCTCCATCGGCTACGGCATCGGCTCCATCGTCGGCGGCGCGTTCGCCCCGATGATCGCCCAGATCCTCGTCGACAACACCGGCAAGTCGTGGACCATCGGCGTCTACCTGGCCATCCTGGCCGTGTTCTCCATGATCGCCCTGGCCGCCCTGCCGAAGGGCATCGAGGGCCGCGACCTCAACGCGTAGGCGCCCGACCACGGGAGGGCCCCGCCCCACCCGCGGGGCCCGGATCACCCCCGTGCGCGGAGCCCGCCGATCCGGCGCCGATAACGTCGCATCCGGTGCGCCCCACCGGATTCCGGCTCATGACACCGGCCCTTGAGCCGCGTGAACCGGCCGGCGCCGCGTCCGTCGCGTCGCACTACGCCACCGTAGGTCCGTCCTTCCTCCCACTCTGCGGAGCAGAAAGGACGTTCACCCCCGTTCACCTGCGGATAAGGCGGCGCTAGTCTGGATGCATGCGCCAGTTGCCACCCGGAACCATCACCTCCGCCGTCGCCGCCTACCGCGGCTGCGACGCGGACACCGCGCTCCCGGAGGACGCCGATCCCGGGATGCTGCGCCACCTGTCGTGGGACGTATGCCGGCTGCACTTCGAGGGCTCGAAGCTGAAGCGCAAGGAGTCCAAGCGGGAGCTCGACCGCCTCCACCTGGTCGCCTATCTGGCGGCCCAGGGGATGCTGCAGGGCGCCTCCGGCCTGCTGCACACGAACGTCCACCACTACGACGCCGCCCTCGAGGCGCTGCGCACCCACGCCGACGACGTCGCGGGCCTCAACCCGAGGAAGTACCGCAAGGAGAAGCACCGAAAGAAGCTGCTCGCCGCGCAACACGACGTCTCGGTGGCACTGCTGCCGAACTCCGGCGGCATCGCCACCGCCGCGTCGAAGTCGCTGCTGGCGGTGTTCGGCTGCATGCCGGGCTTCGACGGCGCGTTCTCCCAGGCGATGCGCGACATGTCGGAAGACGTGTTCCCCGCCTCCACGTTCAACGCCCCGACGGACGAGGGCCTGGCGTTCATCGCCGAGTTCTACCTCGCCCATGCCGACGAGATCGACGATCTCGCCGGGCGCATCCGCGTCGTCGACGTCGCGGCCGGCGCCTACACCGGCATCCCGGTCGGCCGCGCGCGGATCCTGGACATGTTCGCGGCCCAGCGCGCCGCGGAGCTCGCCGAGGAGCGCAGGGCAGCGCGACGCCGCTGACCCGCGCATGACGATGGCCCGCGCCGTGCATCCCCGGACGGGATGCGCGGCGCGGGCCGCGTCGTCACGCCCGCGCGGGACTCGCGCACATCAGCGGTTGCGGATCACCGGGCCCGCCGGCGCGCTGCCGGAGGCGCCGGGCTCTGCGGATTCCAGCACCGCGATGGGAATGCGGACCAGGGAGTCCGGGCCGGAGTCGTACCTCCGGCTCACCTCCGCGGTGACGACGGTGCCGTTCGGGCCGGACTCGATCCACGGGTCGCGGACGGTGACGTGGACCAGGCTGAAGCGGGCGGTGATGTCCGCCTTGCCGCGGTACTTCACCACACCGTGCCCGGTGGCCGGGTCGATGCCATCCTCCACCAGCGTGTAGGTGACGGTGCCGCCGTCCTTCATCGCGCCCTCGTCGGCCTCGATGCCGCCACCGGCGACGTCGGCGACCTTTTCGATGAGCCCCGCCTCGATCGCGAGATCCGGCGACGACGGCGCCGGGGTGTTGGGGCCCGGCTCCGGGGAGAAGGGGATCGGGACGTAGATCTCCTCCTTCGCGTTGACGGAACCGCCCGCGGCGTAGACGTAGACGCCGTAGTTGTCGCCCGGGGTGGGCTCCGGCGGGTCGACGACGATGCGGGCATGGAAGGTGCCGTCGTCCGCCATCGGCTGCGCCTCGCGCGCCAGCGTCCTGCGCATGTTTATGCCGGTGGCCGGAACCTTCTCCAGCGTGCCCTCGGGCATGACCCACGCCATGCGATCGTGCGGGTGCTTGCGGCTCTCCGACGGGGCGTCCTCCGACGGCCTCCACTGATCGGGGAAGGCGGAGTACATGACCCACACGCCGTTCGGCACGCCCGGCGGTACCGGCAGCGGAAAGCCGCCGCGGTTGGCGCCCGGGTCGAAGCCGGAGCCGTGGACGACGAGCACGTCGCCGCGGTGGACGGGGCCCGTGACCGGGGTGCCGTCCTCGTGCGTGACGACGATCTCCGGGTTCTCGACGACGTCGGACTTCGGGAACAGCGGGGACTCGTCCGGGATGATCGGCGCGGCGACGGCGGGGGCGGCCCCGGC
>JAEWGK010000220.1 GCA_023388385.1 Actinomycetes bacterium
GCACCATCCCGTGCGGGCGGGGCGCCGCCGCGCGTTCCGGCCCCCCCGCCTCCGCCGGCCCGGGTAGCCTCGGCCCCATGATCGACGCACCCGCCCCAGGACGGCCCGCAGCGGCCGTCGTCAAGCCCCCGAAGACGGAGGAGTTCCGCGTCGCCGAGCGCGTGAACATCGACCCGAAGGGCATCCGGCGCACCGTCGACCTGTACCGGGAGGAACCCGCCGGCCTGCGCATGGCGCGCGGCTCCGACCACCACGACTTCGGGTACCTGGAGTCGCTGCTGCTGCCGTGCATGGGACTGCGCGTCAACGTCTTCCACCGCCGCCCCGGCAGCCGCTATGACTTCGAACGCTACATCGACGTCGCCGACATCACTCGCTCGGAGAGCCCCGACGGCCCGGTCTGGCGCACGCGCGACCTCTACCTGGACGTCGTCGTCGCCGGCGGCGTCGTGCGCGTGGAGGATGCGGACGAGCTCACCGCCGCCGTCGCCGCCGGCCTGGTCACCGCCGGGGACGCCGCCACCGCCATCGACCGCGCGTGGGCCGCCGTGCGCGGCATCGCCTCCCACGGCGGCGACGCCGACGCATGGCTGGCCGCCGAGGGGGTCGACGCCGGCTGGCTCGACCCGGCGACCGTCGACCTCGTTCCCGAGGGGGCGTGGACGTGAACGCTGTGACGAATGCCGTCGCGAGGCACCTGCGCGGCTACTTCGAGCAGACCGACCCCGCAGCGGCGAAGCTGACGTTCCTCGGCGCGGACTCGCTGACCGTCCTGCGCTTCGGCCCGGACGCGAACCGGACGGTGACGTACGCGACCGTCGGCTGCTCCGCCTCCCCCATGCAGGACCCGTCGGACTTCGCCCCCGACCCGGAGGAGGGCCCCCGCGCGGAGCTCGTGCTCCCGGTGCGCGGCGGGCTCGACGCCGTGCTGCAGCCGCTGGCGATGCTCGCGGCGGCGCCGGCCATCGAGGGCCTCATCCTGCAGCCCGGCGCTCTGCTGGACTTCAACTCCCCGCTGTGGGAGGGCGCGCGGTTCACCGCGTTCCTCCTGGTGGACTCCCCCGTTCCCGACGTCGACGCCGCCGGGCGCGCGGTCTCGCTGCTGCAGCCGGTGCCCATCACCCCCAACGAGCTGGCGCTGGCGCGCGCGAAGGGCGCGGCGGCCCTCCGGGAGGCGTGGCGCACCCAGGGCGCCGACCTCACCGATCCGCATCGCGCCTCCGCCGTGTAGGCGCCGGTGGTGCGTGCCGTGTCCCCGAGGTTCTGAACGCCACCTGCCAGGGCACGACAGCTCTACGCGAGGCGGAGGAAGAGCTCCTCGATCTCCCCGGCGGTCACGCCATCCCCGCCATCGCCGGCGAGAGCGCCGCGCAGCTCGGCAGCGACGATCTTGTAACCGGCGCGGTCGATCGCCTTCGAGACGGCCGAGAACTGGATGAGGACGTCACGGCAGCTCCGGCCGTCCTCGATCATCTGGATGAGCCCGGCGAGCTGGCCGTGGGCGCGCTTGAGCCGGTTGACGACGGCGCGGCGATCCGCCTCGGCCTCCTCCCTCGGCTTCTCCGCACACACGGCGTCGAGCAGTTCCCCGGTGCGGGCGTCGACGATGCTCTCTGCTGCGACCGGCGACGGGCCGCTCTCCCCGGGGCCCTCGGACGCCGCATCGATGCTGACTGCGGTCATTCGTTTACCTCCTGATCCGGCCGGTCGAGCCGCGTATGCCCCTCACCGTACCCCATCCTTAGAGGTTACTGATAGAAAACTGAACGCCGTTGCCGTTGTTCCCCTTGATCAGGGGAGGACCGGGCCGAGTGCTACGTTGGCCGCCATGAGCAGCGCCGACGAAACCCGGGCCCGCCGCACGGACGCCGAGGCCGGTCCCATGCCCGACGCGGTCCGCCAGGGCTGGTCCCTGTGGCGGCTGGCGGTCGTCCTCTATCTGCCGGTCCTCGCCGCGTCGATCCTCAAGCCCCTCCTCGGCTGGGACGGCATGGTCTCCGACGCCCTCGACGCCGCCGCCAAGGCCTCGGAGACCGCTGGCCCCAACGTGCCCGCTTTCACGCCCGACCAGGTCGAGTCGACGCTGCTGACGTCCACCGTCGCCGTCGTCGCCATGCAGATCGCCGTCACGGCCCTGACGTGGTACCTGGCTTCCCGCCTGCCGCGGCGCTCCACCATCGCGCGCATGGCCCTGGCGGTGCTCGCCGTCGTCTTCGCCGTCAACGCGATCCTGAATCTGCTGGGCGTCGGCCCCGCCGGCGCGTTCGGAGCGGCGGTCATCCTGATCACCGTCGCCGCCTCCGCCGTCGCCGTGTGGGCGGCCGTCCTGACCTTCCGCGACTCCACCCGCCGCGGCCCCTGGTTCGACCACGCAGACTAGCCCCGCCCCGGCGTGCGCGATCCATGCACTCCGGCGCACCTACCCTGGGGGCATGGCCGCCACGGACAGCACCATCCCCGCCGACGTCCCCGCCGGGCTGCTCGAACTCGCCCGCGCTGCCCGCCGCGTGGAGGTCTTCACCGGCGCCGGCATGAGCGCCGAATCCGGCCTCGCCACGTTCCGCGACGCGCGGACGGGCATGTGGTCGCACGTCGCCCCGCAGGCGATGGCGAACTTCGACGCCTGGCGCCGCGACCCCTCCGCCATCTGGCCCTGGTACCTGTGGCGCGCCCGCCTTGCGCGCGACGCCTCCCCCAACGCCGGGCACGTCGCCGTCGGGCGCTGGCGCCGCGCGCTGGCGGAGCACGACGCCGCCGTGCGCGCCGTGGACCAGGACGCGGCGTCGTCATGGCTGCACGTGACCA
>JAEWGK010000027.1 GCA_023388385.1 Actinomycetes bacterium
CCCCAGGAGCGGGCGACGGCGGCGGCGCGGGCGGCGACGCCGGCGGAGCCGTCCTGCAGCCCGTGGTCGACGACGGCGGCGAGGACGGGTGCTCCGCCGCCCCAGGCTTCCGCGGCGACGGCGGCGAGCAGCGCCAGGGAGTCCGCCCCGCCGGAGACCCCCACCGTCACCGGCGCGCCGGAGGCCGGCCACCCCGGCAGGGCTGCGCGGACACGACGGCGCAGGCGCAGCAGCGCAGGGCTGCGGCGCGGCCAGAACGGCGCGGCGGACGCGGTGTCGGTCATGCCCGGGATGCTAGCGGGGCGCCCGACGGCGCCGGACGGCATCACGGTCCCCGCTCCTCGCCCGCGGCGTCAGAGGCGGTGGCGCCCCTCGTAGCCGCGCTCGAGGCCGGCGCGAGCGTCGCCGACGTCGTAGGCGCCGTCGGCGATGACCTGCATCGCGGCGAGCAGCACGCGCTCCTGCGTGCGGCGGCCGACGACCTGGACCGGGGTGCGGGTCAGCGGCTCCATGACGATGCCGGCCGGGAAGCCCAGCAGGTTCCACGTGGAGACGAACGGCGTGTACGTCATGTTGGACGCCATGTTCCGCACCCAGCTGCGCTTGTGCCACTCGGCGGCGCGCGGCGGCTCCTTCGCCAACGCCGGGGTGATGAGCACGCCGTCGCCCGGCAGGAAGCGCTCCATCGCCGCGGCGGCGCGGACGACCTGGCGGTCGGAGATCGTGGAGCGCAGCATGTCGCCGATCCGGGCGTGGACGCGGCTGCGCCCCTCCAGCCGTCCGGTCGGCCCCTCTGCGTGCAGGGAGTCGGCGACGCCGGCGGTCCAGCGTGCGAGCATCGGCAGCGGGTTCAGCGGGTACGGCGCGGAGCCCTCCGACACCGGCAGACCGGCGCCGCGGAAGTGGTCGGCGGCGACCTGTGCGGCCTCGACCCAGCGGGGGCCGGCGGAGATGCCGGCGATCGGCGAGGACGTGTCCAGCAGCACGGAGAAGAGCTCCGGCAGCGGCGCGTCCACCGCGTCGACGTGGCCGCCGGTCAGCTCCCGCATGAGCAGCGTCAGGTCGGCGTTGTCCTGCGCCAGGACGCCCTGGACGCTCATGCCGTACCAGTTGTTGCCGCCGACGTTGCCCGGGACTATTCCGGGCGTGGCCTTGATCGTCGACAGCTCGCAGGCGGCGGCCGGGATGCGCAGCGACCCCATGCCGTCGTTGCCCTGGGCGAACGGGACCATGCCCGCGGCGACGGCAGCGGCGGCCCCGCCGGAGGAGCCGCCCGGCGTGAGGCCGGGGTGGACGGGGTTGGCGGTCACGCCGCGCTGGGAGTCGGTCGTGCCCCAGCCGCAGAACTGCGGCGTCATGGTGGAGCCGACCGGGATCGCTCCGCACTCGACCAGGCGCGCGATGACCGGGTTGTCCAGCCCCGTGTTCTCCTTCACCGCGAAGGGCACCCCGGCCAGCGGCAGATCGGGCTTGCGCGGATCCGCGTCGAGGGCGCGGGCGTCCACGAGGGCTCTGTCGGCCCACACCTCCCCGAACGCCAGGATTGCACCGTTGGCCGCGCGGATGCGGGCGATGGAGGCGGCGACGGCCTCCTCGGCGGTGATCCGGCCGGAGCGGACCTCCGCCGCGATCTCGCGGGCTGGGCGGCAGCCGCCGAACCGCCGGTCCAGGCGGCTGGCGGACAGCGCATCGGCGGGGGCGGCGGGCCGGTTGGCGTCGGGCATGGCGGACCTCGTTCGTGTCGGTCGGGCGCGGCGGCGCGATGTCGTCGGTGCCCCTACACGATATCCATTTCGTTTCCAATCCGATTGGGTTTCGCCGCGAAACGTCGCCCGGGCGCGGGTCCCGGGCACCGGGCACCGGGCCTAGCCCAGCGTCCGCACCGCCCCGATCGCGGAGTCGGCGCCGGCGCGGGCGCCAGCCACGTCGGCTTCGTTGGACAGCAGGGTGAAGGTCAGCACGCGGCCGCCCTCCGTGGCGACGACCCCGGCCAGCGCCGCGACGCCGTCGAGCGTGCCCGTCTTCGCCCGGACCCAGCCGGCGCCCGGGTTACCCGCGGCGTAGCGGTCCGCCAGCGTGCCGGAGACCGCGGCGACGGGCAGACCGTCGATGAGGTGGGACAGCGCGGCGCAGACCTCGCCGGCGTCGGCGTCGGAGTCCTCCGCGGGCGCGGGAGCGGTCGCATCACCCGCCGCGGCGCGCAGCACGCGGTCCAGCTGGACGGGGCGGATGCGGTTGTCCGGGCTCAGGCCGGAGACGTCCTGCAGCGAGGCGCCGCCGTCGACGAGCAGCCCATGGTCGGCGAGGACGGCCAGCACCGCATCGGCGGCGCCGCGGAACGTGGCGGGCCGCCCGGTGGCCGCCGCGACCTCTCGGCCGATCTGCTCCGCCATGACGTTGTCGGAATGAACCAGCATGTCGTTGACGCGGGTGATGAGCGGCGCGGAGCGGACCTCCCCCAGCACCTGCGCGTCGGCGGCCGGGGCCTGCTGGGCGGCGGCAACGCGCGCCCCGCCGAGCTGCCCCGCCAGGACCCGCCCGGCGTCGAGCGCCGGCGTCGCGCTGCGGGGCAGGGCGTCGGGCGCGGCACGGCCGGCATCGACGGCGACCGGCTCGATGGGTGTGATGTACCCGTCCTCGAGGCCCATGCGGTCCCAGGACGGGTGGAAGGTGTCCGCGGCGCCGGACATGTCGACGAGGACCGTCGTCACGCGCTGCCCGCCGAGCGCCCGGGAGACCTGGTCCGCAAGATCCTGCATCGACGCCGCGCTGGTGTAGGCGCCGTCGCCGGAGGCCGACAGCGTCTCGTCGCCGGTGCCCTGCAGGACGACCTCGCCGGGCCGTGCGCCCGCGAGGACGCGGGTCGGCTGGGTCTGCTCCGGGTCGAGCGCGAGCAGGGCCGCGGCTGCGGTGAGGATCTTCGTCGTCGACGCCGGGGTCGCCGGGGTCTGCGCGCCGCCGTCCCACAGCACCTGCCCGGTCGCCGCGTCGCTGACGACGCCGACCGTGTTCCCCATGCCGGGCCCAGCCACCGCGGGATCGAGAATGGCGGCGACCTCACCGGGCAACTCCGGGGGCACGTCCACGCCGTCGCCGTCGTCGGCGTCCTCGGCCGGACCGAGCGCGACGAGCGGCTCGGGCGCGGCGGCGACCGCGGGGGCGGGGGCGACCTCGACGCCGAAGGCGGCGCGGAGCCCGAGGAGCACCACGAGCCCCACGACCACGGCGAACGCCACGATCGACGCCACCCACGCGATAGTCCGCCTCATCCCGTCCTCCGTTCACCCGGGTCCCGTCCACTGCTTTACGATGGACACTGTATGCGCCCCGGCGTCGACCGACGACGCGGGCGCGCACGGAACACACCGACACGAGACGAAGGAGCACCCGTGAGCATCGAGGTCACCATCGAGATCCCGAAGGGCCAGCGCAACAAGTACGAGGTCGACCACGAGACCGGCAAGGTCTACCTGGACCGCTACCTGTTCACCCCGATGGCCTACCCCGCCGACTACGGGTTCATCGACGGCACCCTCGGCGAGGACGGCGATCCGCTGGACGCGCTCGTGATCCTGCCGGAGCCGGTCTTCCCGGGCGTCATCGTCAAGGCCCGCCCGGTCGGCGTCTTCAAGATGACCGACGAGGCCGGCGGCGACGACAAGCTGCTCTGCGTCCTCGACGACCCGCGCTTCGACGGCTTCCAGGACTGCGAGGACATCTCCCAGTTCACCCGCGACGAGATCGAGCACTTCTTCGTCCACTACAAGGACCTGGAGCCGGGCAAGGAGGTCCAGGGCTCCGGCTGGGCCGGCAAGGACGAGGCCCAGCGCATCCTGGACGAGGCCATCGCCCGCCACGCGGAGTAGCCCGCACCGCGCGGCGCCCTCGCACCCGGGAACGGCCCGGCCTATCATCCGGGGAATGTCCGCCACCCCGATCGCCCGCGCCGACGGCAACCACCCGCGCCCCCCACGCAGCCTGAGCCGCCTGCGCAGCCTCCCGACGACCGCGAAGGTCGCCGTCGTCATCGCCGTGTACCTGTCGATCTACGGCGTCGGCCTGGCGATCCTCCATTCCCGGGGGTACGGGGTCCGCGACCACCGGATGCTCGTCGTGGGCCTGCCGCTGCTGCTCGTGCTCACGCTGTTCGGATGGTTCATCCAGCGCGGCACGTGGCGGCGCGAATCGGCGTGGCCGACCGGGGACGGGGACCCGATGGGCGCGATGAACCGCGTGACGACGTGGTCCCTGCGCATCCTCTTCATCGCCGGCATCGCTGTGTTCCCGCTGACGTGGTTCGAGGAGATCGTCCGCGGCCGTTTCTCCCCCACGCTCGTCTTCGCCGCCGCCACGGCCATCCTCGCGGCCTTCGCGGAGGAGTCGGTGCTGCGCCGCTGGGTCCTCGACCGCGCGCTCAACGGCCCCATCGGCCCCGAGTGCGCGGGCCGCACGGCCGCCATCACCGGCATGTCCGTCGCCGGTTCGATGCTGGTGCACCTGGTCGCCATCGCGGGCGGCGCCCCCGTGCCGGCCGCCGTCGCGCTGGCCCTCACGGCGGCATTCGCGGCAATCGCGTCGGCGGCGATCTACCTGACGACGCCGAGCTTCGGCTCCCTCGTCGCCTGGCACTCCGCCCGCAACTACCTGGGCACGGGCGTCGGCGCGGGCACGCTCATCACGGGGCAGGTGGCCAACGCCGCGCTGCAGCTGTCGCTCATCGGGGCGCTCGGCGGGCTGCTCTGGTGGGCGCTGGCCGTGCGCGGCCCGCTGAAGAAGGAGCCCCCGCTGGTCTGATCCGCGTCGGGGCCCGGGCCGATGCCGGCCCGGGCCCCGTCGTCACGCGCATGCCGCGCGCGGGGGCGTCACTCCCCCGCGGCCTCCAGGCGCTCACCGGAGGCGGCGTCGAAGAGGTGCAGGCGCCCCTCGTCGCACCGCACGCGCAGGCCCTCGCCGCCGCGCAGGCCGTGGCCGCGGGGGACGCGGACGGCGACGGACGGGGCGTCCTCCGCGGCATGGGCCAGGCGCCCGTAGACGATGGCCTCCGGGCCGAGCTCCTCGATGTGCGTGACGTCCAGCTCGATGGCGCCGGACGGATCCGGCACGAGGTCCTCGGAGCGGATGCCGACGACGACCTCCCGGCCGTCGCCACCGGCCGCGGCGCGCAGGTGGCCCGGCAGCTCGACGACGCCGGAGCCGGCCAGCGCGACCGCGCCGCAG
>JAEWGK010000107.1 GCA_023388385.1 Actinomycetes bacterium
GCCGCCGACGAGGACCCGGTGACCATGGCGGCCGCCGCGGCCAAGCGCATCATCGACCGCCACGGCGTCGACGGCATCCGCACGCTCATGTTCGCCACGGAGACGTCCATCGACCAGTCGAAGTCCGCGGGCGTCTACGTCCACGAGCTGCTGGGCCTGCCGCGGAACGTCCGCACGGTCGAGCTGAAGCAGGCCTGCTACTCCGCGACCGCGGGTCTGCAGTTCGCCGCGGCGCTCGTCGCCCGGAACCCGGAGGAGAAGGTGCTGGTCATCGCCTCCGACATCGCGCGGTACGACCTGGACTCGGCCGCGGAGCCGACGCAGGGCGCCGGCGCCGTCGCCATGCTCGTGGCGGCCAACCCGTCCATCCTGGCGCTCGACCAGGCCGCCGGTGTCTTCACCCGCGACGTCATGGACTTCTGGCGCCCGAACCACCGCTCGCAGGCGCTGGTCGAGGGCAAGCTGTCCATCACCGCGTACTACGAGGCCGTCGAGGGCGCCTACGCCGACTATCTCTCCCGCGGCGGCACGCCGTTCGCCGACATCGACCGCTTCTGCTACCACCAGCCGTTCACCCGCATGGCGGTGAAGGCCCACCGGCACATGGCGGAATCCCTCGGCGTGGCGATGCCTGACGAGGACCTGCAGGAGGATCTGGGCAACACGCTCACCTTCAACCGTCGCCTGGGCAACAGCTACACGGCCTCCGCGTACTTCGGCCTGCTGGGCCTGCTGGACAACGAGGATGACCTGGCGGGCAAGAAGGTCGCCATCATCAGTTACGGCTCCGGCTGCGTCGCGGAGTTCCTCTCCGGCACGGTGGTCGATGGCTACCGCGACCAGTTGCGCATCGAGGAGGACGAGCGCATCCTCGCCGACCGCGTGAAGCTGGACGACGACGCGTACTACGCCATGCAGAAGCGCGAGATCGCCGACCCCGGCGAGTTCTCCAACGTCGGCGAGGGCTTGGCCGCCGGCACCGGCCCGTTCCGCTGGACCGGCGTCGAGGGCTGCAAGCGCATCTACGCCGCGCGCTGACGCCGCGAGTCGCGCGCCGTGCCCGCGGCAGCGGGCCGTGTTCCGGGGGCGGTGGGGGCGCCCGCGGAAATCCGATGGAACCGTTCGTTGTCCCGCCGCGTCTAATGGGGCGCCGACGATGATCGTGGCCGGGCGGGTCCCGGCCGGGGAGGGGACAGGACCATGACGGGGGAGACCATGCCGGGGGAGCTGGGGATGACGGACGCCGCCGTCGCTCGTGCCGCCGCGGACGTGGCGGCGCGCGCCGATCGCACCACGGCGGACTGGGCGGCCGTGCCGCCGTTCGCGCCGGGTGCGGTGGGGACGGCGTTCGCCGCGCGCGGTGAGCGCCTGGCCGCGGCGGTGGAGGCGATGCGTGCTCGCGGGCTCGTGCTCGGCGGGCGGCTGGGCGGGTACGCGCCCGGCGTCGCCGCGCAGTTCGCGGAGTTCGGCAGGCGTGACGACGCCACGGGGACGCACCTCACCGCCATTTCGATGATCGGGGGTGGCTCCCGATGACGGTCTTCGCGGGCACGGGGACCGCGCAGCTCGCCGGAGTCCTCGCCGGTGCGGCGGCTGCCGCGGCGCCGCATGGGCTGGCGGCCCCGCCGGCGTCGGAGGCAGCGCGGATCGAGGAGCGGGCGGCGGGCGCCGACGGGTTGGATCCGGCGGCGTTCCACGCCGTGGCGAAGGGCCTCGGCCGTGGCCGGGGCGGCGGGTCCGTCCGCGAGTTCGCCATGTCGGGGCTCCGAGGCCTCGCAGTGGATGTGATGGCCGGGGCGGTGGTGAAGGCCATCGGCGGCATCGGCGACAACTGGGAGGCAGCCTGCGAAGCGGGCGCCGAGTTCGAGGCCGCCGGCGAGATGGCCTGCGGCGTCGCCGAGCATGCCGATGCGCTCATGCGGGGCGTGATCGGCGCGGCGGCGGGCATCGTTGCGGAGTGCCTGCCCTTCGCCGCGGCGCCGGTCGCGGGGAGGGGCGCCGCGGCGGTGGCGTGCTCGGTCGTGGGCTCACTCATCTCGTGCCTCGAGGGGATCCTCGCGGCCCGGGACCAGTGCATCGGGGAGCTGCTGGACTGCGCCGGCGAGGAGCTGGAGGCCGCCTGCACCGCCGGGGAAGTCGAGGAATGCCCGGCCGTCGCCGAGTGCCGGGAGGACGGCGGCGCCGTACCAGCGGGACCGGCCGCACCGGCGACGCCCGCCCCGCCAACCACGCCGACGCAGCCTTCGGCGCCTGCCACGCCGACGCAGCCTGCGGCGCCCGCCGCCCCCGCGGACTGCGCGCCGGCGGTTTCGGCCCCGGTCGTTCCGGCGACCCCGCTGGCGCCCGCCGCGGTGCCGGAGATTCCGCAGCCGCCTGCGACGACCGTCCCGCCGACGCCGACGGTTCCCGCCGCGCCCGTTCCGCAGGTTCCCGCAGCCCCGGAGGTTCCCGCGGCCGGCGCTTGTCCGCCGACGGATCCGACGCCTGCACCGGCGTCCGACCCGCCGCCAGTCCCTCAGCCTGGTGTGCAGCCCGCGGGGCAGCAGCCGTGCGCAGTCGGCGGCCTGGTGAATGCGGGGGTGTCGCTGGGCGCGGGCATCGTGGCCGGCGTCGTGGGCGCCGTCAGCGCGTCGGTCGAGGCCGCGGCGTCGGCAACGGGCGGCTGTCTGCTGGACATGTCGATGCCGGAGTGCCCGCCCCCGCCGGTCTCGGCGGACTGCCCGC
>JAEWGK010000200.1 GCA_023388385.1 Actinomycetes bacterium
GCGACCTGCTGCTGGCGGCCCCGGCCGGCCAGCGAGCCACCCTGGGCCTCGACCCGGGCTACCGCAACGGCGTGAAGTGCGCGGTCGTCGACGCGACGGGCAAGGTGCTGGACACCGCCATCGTCCACCCGCACCAGCCGCGCAACCACTGGGACGGCTCCCGCGACGTGCTCGCCCGCCTGGCGGCGGAGCACAGCGTGGAGCTCATCGCCGTCGGCAACGGCACCGCCTCCCGCGAGACGGAGAAGCTGGCGCGCGAGGTCGGCGACCTCATCCGCCAGGCCGGAGGCCGCGAGCCGTCGACGGTGACGGTGTCGGAGGCCGGGGCGTCCGTGTACTCCGCCTCGGAGGTCGCGGCGCGCGAGTTCCCGGACATGGACGTCAGCCTCCGCGGCGCGGTGTCCATCGCCCGCCGTCTGCAGGACCCGCTGGCGGAGCTGGTGAAGATCGACCCGAAGTCCATCGGCGTCGGCCAGTACCAGCACGACGTGGGGGAGGCGAAGCTCGCGCACTCGCTCGACGCGGTCGTCGAGGACGCGGTCAACGCCGTCGGCGTGGAGGTCAACACCGCCTCGGCGCCGCTGCTGGGGCGCGTGGCGGGCGTGAGCGCGACGGTGGCGGAGAACATCGTCGCCCACCGCGACGCCAACGGCGCGTTCACCTCGCGCAAGGACCTGCTCAAGGTCCCTCGGCTCGGCCCGAAGGCCTACGAGCAGTGCGCCGGCTTCCTGCGGGTGCGCGGGGCGGCGAACCCACTGGACGCCTCGGCGGTGCACCCGGAGAGCTACGGCGTCGTCGACCGCATCGCGGAGGCGACGGGCCTGGGCGTCGCGGAGCTCATCGGAAACTCGCGCGTGCTGGCCGACCTGGATCCGCGGGACTTCGTCGACGAGGCCGCCGGCGTCGGCGTGCCGACGGTCCGCGACATCTTGGCCGAGCTGGACAAGCCGGGCCGCGATCCGCGCCCGGAGTTCCGCACGGCGACGTTCCGGGAGGGCGTGGAGAAGGTCTCCGACTTGACTCCGGGCATGATCCTCGAGGGCACGGTTACCAATGTCGCGGCGTTCGGCGCCTTCGTCGACGTCGGCGTCCACCAGGACGGCCTGGTTCACGTCTCCGCGATGAGCGACCGCTTCGTGCGCGACCCGCATGACGTCGTGTCCTCCGGGCAGGTCGTCACGGTCAAGGTGATGGACGTCGACGTCGAGCGGCAGCGCATCGGGCTGTCGCTGAGGCTTGACGACGAGCCGGGCGCCCCGGCGGCTCGTCGCGGAGGCGCGGGGGAGGGCCGCGGTGGTCGCGGCGCCAACGGCCGTGGTGGACGTGGGGGCGGCAACGGCCGTGGTGGACGTGGGGGCGCCAACGGCCGGGGCGGCGGCCGCGGCTCCGGGGCGGCCCGCCGCGGCGGCGCGCCGTCCGGCTCCATGGCCGATGCTCTGCGGAAAGCCGGTTTCGGGCGCTGATGGGAACGTGCCCGCGGGGCCGGGCGACGCCGGCCGGCGCCAGCCGGCGCGTGATCGGGGCCATCCGTGCACGACGCGCTGGGGCCCGCGGAATTTGGCCCCCACCTGGGCTCCGTGCAATAATGCCCGGGTTGATCGCGGGGGCGATGCGCCCGCGACGGCTTCACATGTCTCGGGCATGAACCGGCCGAGCGCCCCACGGGGGAAGTGCCGCCAGGGTCCTCTGTCCACTGCGAAAGCTTAAGGAAGTATTTCCATGAACATTCTCGACAAGGTCGACGCCGCGCAGCTGCGCGACGACATCCCCGAATTCCGCCCCGGCGACACCGTCGAGGTCCACGTCAAGATCGTCGAGGGCAAGACGGAGCGCGTCCAGGTCTTCAAGGGCGTCGTCATCCGCCGCCAGGGCGGCGGGATCCGCGAGACCTTCACCGTCCGCAAGGTCTCCTTCGGCGTCGCCGTGGAGCGCACCTTCCCGGTCCACTCCCCGACGATCGACCACATCGACGTCGTCTTCCACGGCGATGTCCGCCGCGCGAAGCTGTACTACCTGCGCAACCTGCGCGGCAAGGCGGCGCGCATCAAGGAGCGCCGCTAAGCTCCCCGGGCCGGCCGGGCGCCGGCCCCGCCACGGGCGTCGCACCCATCATCGCGATGGGGCGGCGCCCGTCCGCATGCCCGGGCCGGGGAGGTGGTCCGGCGATCCCCTCGGGCGGGGGTGGCGGCGCGACCGGGCCGGTGCGGGATGAACCGGCCCGCATGCGCAGAACCGTACTGCGCGACGGCGTGACGTGCGGATATCCTCCCCCAATACTTTCTTCGCGGGCAAAAACGCCGACTCGCTTCCCCTGTGGTGCCGCGGCCGCGTGTGTCGGGCGGACAATCGATCCATGAGAACCACATCGAATGGATCGGCGTGCGGTGACCCCGTGCGCATCACCGCGGCGGCCGGTGCGCTGGCCGTCACCGTTGTCCTCGCGGTCCTCGCCCTCATCGCGGGCTCAGCCCCGGCGGCACGTGCAGAGGCCGCCGCACCGGAGCGCCCATTCCACTGGGGCGTCGCCTCCTCCGGTTTCCAGGTGGAGGGCAGCAACCCCGATTCAAACTGGCGCCGCTACGTCGAGGCGAACCAGGGCAACGGGGAGGTCGACCCCGTCGGCGACGCCGCGGATTTCTGGAACCGCTACGAGGAGGACATCGCCAACGCCGCCTCCATGGGCGTGAACACGTACCGGATCTCCGTGGAGTGGGCCCGCATTGAGCCCCGCGAAGGCGAGTTCGACCAGGCGGCGCTGGAGCACTACGACCGGATCATCGGCTCCATCCGCGCCCACGGCATGACGCCGATGATCACGATGCTCCATTACGTCTACCCGGGCTGGCTCGCCGACCGCGGCGGGTTCCTGGACCCGGAGGCGCCGGAGCTCTTCGGCCGCTTCGCGGACCTCATCACGAAGCGCTGGGGCGGCGACGGCACCATGTGGGTGACGTTCAACGAGCCGCTGGTCTTCTACGGCCACGAGGTTGAGATCGGCGCCATCGACGTCACGGACATGGGCCGCTTCCTCGACGCCGTCGTGGAGGCCCACGGCTACGGCTACCGCGCCGCGCACGCCGCGGACCCGGACGCGATGGTGACGACCAACGAGGCGTTCCTGCCGGCCGTCACCGGCATCACCGACACGATGCTGCTGGACCGCGTCCGCGACCAGCTGGACTTCGTCGGGATCGACTACTACTACGGCGTCAGCCTGGACAACCTCACGGCCATCCATGCTGCCGTGGCGGACTTCGGCAGGGTGCGCCCGCAGCCGGACGCGGTCTACGAGGCCGTCCGCCACTTCGCGGAGGCGTTCCCGGGCAAGCCCATCTACTTCGTGGAGAACGGCATGCCGACGGTCGACGGCGAGCGCGCCGACGGCGCGGAGCGCGGCGATTTCATCCGCGACACGGTCTTCTGGCTCCAGCGGGCAATCGCCGACGGCTATCCCGTCATCGGCTACAACCACTGGTCCATCACCGACAACTACGAGTGGGGCGACTACTCGGCCCGCTTCGGGCTCTACCGCGTCGACATCCTCGGTGACCCGTCCAAGACCCGCACGCCGACCTCAGGCGTCGACGCCTACCGGGACGTCATCGCGAACGGTGGTGTGGCAGAGGGCTACCAGCCGGTGTTCGGCACCGCGTTCTGCTCGGCGGCCCGCATTCCGGACAGCTGCATCGACCCGCCGGATCCCGCGGGTCCGCTGGCCCGCATCGGCGGCTGACGCGTCCGCGTGCCCGGGACGTGGCCCCGGGCACCCCGGCGTATAGTCGACGACCATGACTGACTCCCGGCATGAGGACGCCCGAGACGACGCCGACGACGTCCGGGAGGGCCGCCCCTGGTGGATCGAGGTTCCGATCATCATCGCCGTAGCCCTGCTCATCAGCATCGGCGTGCAGACGTTCGTCGGCCGCGTCTACCTCATCCCGTCGGAGTCGATGGAACCGACGCTCCACGGCTGCGAGGGTTGCACCGGCGACCGCATCTGGGTGGACAAGCTGGCGAAGCTGGGCGGGGACCCGGAGCCGGGCGACGTCGTCGTCTTCAACGGCCCGCCGTCATGGGAGTCCGGCTACGTCGTCCACCGCTCGGAGAACCCGGTCATCAACGGCCTGCAGACGCTCGGCTCCTACGTCGGCGTCGTCGCGCCGGACGAGAACGCGCTGGTCAAGCGTGTCATCGCCACGGGTGGCCAGACGGTGCAGTGCCGCGAGGGCGACCCGGGCATCCTGGTCGACGGGAAGCCGCTGGACGAGCCGTACCTGTTGAACCCGCCCCAGTTCCCGGTCGACCCGAGCGTCGGGTCCGCGGAGTGCGGTGGCCCGTACTTCGGCCCCGTCACCGTGCCGCGGGACCATCTGTGGATGATGGGCGACAACCGCACGAACTCCCTCGACTCCCGCTACCACATGGGCGACGAGGCCCAGGGGGCCATCCCGGTCGACGACGTCGTCGGCAAGGTTCGCTGGATCATCCTGCCGTTCTCCCGCATCGGCTCCGTGGAGTCGCCCGACATCCAGGCGGGCTGACGTGGCGGTGCGGCCGGCCGCGCCGCGGCTGCGCAGGCTCGCCCAGGACCGGATGCTGGAGGTCGCGCTCGATCGCGCGGGCCTCGGCCCCGTCGCCGGCGTTGACGAGGCCGGCCGCGGCGCCTGCGCCGGGCCCCTTGTGGCGGCCGCGTGCATCCTGCCGCCCGGGGTCATCCGGGATCTCGACGGCCTGGCGGACTCCAAGAAGCTCACCGCCCGCCGCAGGGAGCTCCTGGAGCCGCTCATCAAACGCCGTGCCGTGGCGTGGGCCGTCGACGTCATCCCGCCCCAGGAGGTGGATCGCCGCGGCGTGCAGGTGGCGAACATCGACGGGATGCGCCGCGCCGTCGCAAAGCTCGGGGTCCGCCCGGGGTACGTCCTCACCGACGCGTGGCGCGTGCCGGGGCTGGCGGCGCCGCACCTGCCGGTGATCGGCGGGGACGCGGTGGTGCGGTGCATCGAGGCCGCGAGTGTCCTCGCCAAAGTGGCGCGCGACCGCATTATGGTTGAGCACGACGATCGCTGGCCCGGCTACGGGTTCGCGGCGCACAAGGGCTACGGGACGACGGCGCACATGGCCGCGATCCGGCGCCTGGGCGCCGTGGAATGCCACCGGTTCAGCTACGCGAACGTCCGGGCGGCCGACGCGGCCCACCGCGCCGCGGCCGCCGGACCACGGCACGCCGCCCTACCGGGCGAGACGACATCAGACGAACGAGGGGAGCCACGTTGAGCGCCGAGGACCTGGACAACTACGAGGCCGAGGTCGAGCTGTCGCTGTACCGGGAGTACCGCGACGTCGTCAGCCAGTTCTCCTACGTCGTGGAGACGGAGCGCCGCTTCTACCTGGCCAACGCCGTCGAGCTCATCCCGCACGACGCCGGCGGCGAGGTGTACTTCGAGCTGCGCATGTCCGACGCCTGGGTGTGGGACATGTACCGCCCGGCGCGGTTCGTGCGCTACGTCCGCGTCATCACGTTCAAGGACGTGAACATCGAGGAGCTGGACAAGCCCGACCTGCGTCTGCCGGACTGATCCATCGCGCCCCGGAAAACCCCGTGGACCTGCTTGTTCCCCAGTTGTCCACGGGGTTTTCGCCGTCCACATGCGGCCATTGGCCAGGTGCGTGACGACGTCCCGGGCGTCCCGCGGCGCGGCATCATCGTGGCCGCGGGGCCCGCGGGGACGTGCCCCGCCGGAGCGACGCTGGGGCGGAGGGCCCCGGCGGGGAGGGGACGGCGACGATGGCGGACGAGAGGGCCAGGAGGGCGGCCGCGCGGCGGGCGCGCCTGGGGCGAGAGGGGGAGTGCGCCGTCGCTGCGGCGCTGGCGGCCGACGGCTACGAGGTGCTGGGCCGCAACGTGCGGGTCGGCCGCGACGAGATCGACGTGCTGGCCCGCCGCGGCGGGGTGCTGCATGTCGTGGAGGTGAAGACCCGGACGTCGTCGCGCTGGGGCGGGGCGGAGTCCGTGACCCCGGACAAGCTGGCCCGTCTGCGGCGCGCGGCATCGCGGTGGCTGGCGGAGTCCGGTCCGGGCGGCGGTGTGCGGGAGGTACGCGTCGACGTGTGGGTGCTGACCCCCGCCGGTGATGCCTTCGCCTACGAGCGCTACCGGGCGGTGGCCTGAGATGGCGGTGGGCAGGGCGGTGTCCGTGGCGCTGTCGGGTCTGGAGGGTCATCTGGTGGAGGTCGAGGCCGACGTGGGCGCCGGGCTGCCCGGCATGCACGTCGTGGGCCTCGGCGACGCGGCGGTGAGCGAGGCGCGTTCGCGCACCCGCACCGCCGCCGTGAACTCGGGGTTGGGGTGGCCGCGGACGAAGATCGTCGTCTCGATGTCGCCGGCATCGCTGCGCAAGCACGGCTCCGCATTCGACCTGGCCATCGTGTGCGCGGTGCTCTCCGCCGGGCTTGACCCGGGGCCGTCGGGCGACGCTGCCCGGGACCGGCTGGCCGGCGCGGTACTGCTGGGGGAGCTTGGCCTGGACGGCGCCGTGCGGGAGGTGCCGGGCGTCCTCGCCGCGGTGCTCGCCGCCCGCGACGCCGGGGTGGCCGGCGTCGTCGTGCCGCCCGGCTGCGGTCCCGAGGCCGCGCTGGTGCCGGGCATCTCCGTCGGCTGCGCGCGGGACCTGGCGCAGCTGTGGCGCTGGGTGACCGGCGGCACGGGGCTCGACGCCCCGGGACGGCCGCCTCGGATCCTGGAGCCCGGCGCACCCGACTTGTCGGACGTCCACGGGCAGGAGACCGCACGCCGTGCGCTGGAGGTCGCCGCCGCCGGGCGCCACCACCTGCTGTTCACGGGGGCGCCCGGCACGGGCAAGTCCATGCTCGCCGCCCGCCTGCCCGGCATCCTGCCGCCGCTGGGCGAGCGGGAGGCCCTGGAGGTCACGGCCATCCGGTCCATCGCCGCCACGGGAGGGGAGGGGGCCGCGCCCGCGGCGCACCCGCCCTTCGTCGCCCCGCACCACACCGTCAGCGCGGCGGCGCTGCTCGGCGGCGGCCCCGGCACGCCCGCGCCGGGGGCGGTGAGCCTCGCCCACCACGGGGTGCTGTTCCTCGACGAGGTCTCGCTCATGTCCGGCCGGCACCTCGACGCGCTGCGGGTGCCGCTGGAGACCGGCCGCGTCGTCATCCACCGCGCCCGCCACCGCATCGCCTACCCGGCGCGCTTCCAGCTCGTCGCCGCCGCCAACCCCTGCCGCTGCGGCGCGGCGGATCCGGCTGACTGCCGGTGCGCCCCCGGCGAACGGCGCCGCCACATGGCGTCGCTGTCCGGGCCGCTGCTCGACCGCATCGACGTCCGCGTCCGCCTGCACCCGCGCCGAGCCGTGCTCGCCCCGGAACCCGGGGAACCGTCCGCGATCGTCCGCGACCGGGTGCTCGCCGCCCGGGATCGCGCGGCCGCCCGCTGGGCACGGCTGGGCCTCGGACCCGCGCCGGGCGAGCCGGGGAAGCTGGGGCCGTGCACCATCGCGACGGCGGACGTGCCCGGGCCCGCCCTGCGCCGCCACGCCCCGCCCGACGAGGAGGCGATGGCGTGGCTCGGCGCCCGCCTCGCCGACGGCGCGCTGACCCAGCGCGGCATCGACCGCACGCTGCGCGTCGCCTGGACGCTGGCGGATCTCGCGGGACTGGGCAGGCCGGGGCTCGGCGAGGTCGCCGACGCCGCGGACCTCCACGAGGACGCCGAGGAGGTCGCGGCATGAGCGCCCCGCACGGGCGGGACAGCACGGACCTGCCGCACGCCCCGGGCAGCTCCTGCGGTCGCGAAGCCCTGGCCCGCGCCTACCTCGCCCGTGTCGTGGAGGGCCCGCATCCGGCGGTCGGGGCGCTGCTCGGCACCATCGGCCCGGTGGAGCTGGCCGAGCGCATCCGCGCCCGCGCCGGGCTGCCCGCCGAACTTCTCCGCGCCACGGAGGCGCGGTACGCCGCCTGTGACCCGGCGGCCGATCTGCGTGAGGCGTCACGGTGCGGTTTCCGCCTTGTGACCCCGGGGGACGACGAATGGCCGGAGGATGCGATGGCGGCGTTCGCCCCGGCCGAGGGGCAACCCGGGGCGGGAGCCCCGCACGCCCTGTGGGTCCGCGGAGCGCCGCTGGCGGAGGTGCTGGAGGACGCGGTGGCGATGGTCGGCACCCGCGCCGCCACCGCCTACGGGCGCCGAGTCGCCGGGGACCTGTCTGCGGGGGTGGCCGCGGAGGGGCTCACGGTCGTCTCCGGCGGGGCGCTCGGCATCGACGCGGCCTGCCACCGGGGTGCGTTGTCCGCGTGCGGGCGGTCCGTGGCCGTCATGGCCTGCGGGGCGGGCGTGACGTACCCGGCGGCGCACGAGGAGCTGTTCGGCCGCCTCGACGCGGTGGTGACCGAGTACCCGCCCGGCATGCGCCCGGCGCGGCACCGGTTCCTCACCCGGAACCGGCTGGTCGCAGCCTTGACGGGGGCCACCGTGCTTGTCGAGGCGGGATGGCGCTCGGGAGCGCGCAACACCGTGCATTGGGCGAACCTGTACCACCGGCCGGTCGGTGCGGTGCCTGGGCCGGTGTCCTCGGCGTCGTCGACGGGCGCACACGCCTGCATCCGGGACGGTTCGGCGACCCTGGTGTCGTCGGTGCGGGAGGTGCTGGCCCTGTGCCGGCCCATCGGGGAGGTCGACGAGGAGGAGCAGCTGGAGCTCGACTGGGCCGCCGATGCGCTGCAGTCCCTGCCGCGCAACGAGCTGCGCGTCTACGACGCCGTGCCGCCCGCCGGCGTGGAGGGGCTGACGGCCGGGCCCATCGCCGTCGAATGCGGTGCACCGCTGGCCCTGACGGTTCACCTGCTCACGGCCCTGGAAAAGCGCGGGCTCGTGCGGAGGAAGGGTTCCCGCTGGTCACGGACGTGACGCAGATGCCGTCCCGGAGGCCCCGGCCCCGGGGGCGGGGGAGGGCGAGGAAATTAATCACGAGAAGGGTTGCGAAATTGTCAGGCATATGTACACTAGGCCAGGCAAGCCTAAGTGGGAAGCGCGGTGCGGGCTGGCTCCGCGCTTCACGGCCCCTCCGGGGTAAGGTCTTGCATCATGGGTGAGGCACAGGCGGCGGCGCTCATGTCCCGGGATTCGTCCCGGACGGCATGGGCGTCGCCGCCTTCCGCATTTCCCGGGAGGTTCCGGCGAACCTGCCGCGGCGCCGTCGTCGGCGAACCCCGGACGGCCCGGCCGCATCCCCGGATGACGCGGCCGAATCCGGGGTCCCGCGGCCGAGAGGGAGGAAGTGCCCTATGACGCGTAACCACCGCGAGCACGGCGACGGTCGTGACGGGGCCATGGATGCCTCCGCCGACGGGCTGTCCCCCGGCGTCGACGCAGTCCTCGGCGACTTCCTCGACCACGTGCTCTACGCCCGCGGCCTGTCGCCGCGGACCGCGAGGGCCTACCGGTCCGACCTCGTGCCGCTGCTCCGGCCCCTGCAGAGGGTTGCGGACCTCGACGTCTCCGCGCTCCGCGGGGACCTGGCCGCCCGCCACCGCGCCGGAGCCTCCCGCGCGACCCTCGCCCGCGTGACGACGTCCTTCCGCGTCTTCTGCGCCTGGGCCGTCGAACAGGGCGTTCTCGCGACGGATCCCGC
>JAEWGK010000277.1 GCA_023388385.1 Actinomycetes bacterium
ACGACCTCCGCGAGACCGACTTCGGCGACTGGGAGGGCCTGACCTTCGGCGAGGCCCACGCCCGTGACGCCGACGTCCACTCCGCATGGCTCTCCGACCCGACGCTGCCGCCGCCCGGCGGCGAGGCATTCGAGGCCGTTGACGCCCGCGTCGCCGACGCCCGTCGCCGCATCGTCGAGAAATTCGGCGCCCGCGACATTCTGGTGGTCAGCCACGTCACGCCGGTGAAGTCGCTGCTCCGCCAGGGCCTCGGTTGCGGCTTCGAGCTGTTCACCCGCCTGCATCTCGACCTGGCGTCCCTCTCCGTCGCGGAGTTCTACGCCGATGGCCCGACGTCGGTCACCCTCGTCAACGACACCGCGCACCTCTGACCGCCCGTCGCTCCGCGGTTCGCCCGCCGCTCCGCTGACGCGGCATCCCCGCCGCGTCCGGTTCGCGGAGGAGTTGGTCGGCGCGGGAGGCGTCGTCACGCAACCGGTTCCCGACTTGCGGCGACGCTGGGCTAGACTTTCCCTCCGTGAGCGAGCCGGCCGGATGGCCGCGGCACGGGGACCAGCGCGGATGCGTCCAGGCCCGGCGCCGAGGAAAGTCCGGACTCCGGAGGGCACGGTGGTTGCTAACGGCAACCCGGGGCGACCCGCGGGACAGTGCCACAGAAAACAAACCGCCCGGCCTCGGCCGGGTAAGGGTGAAACGGTGCGGTAAGAGCGCACCAGCGCCACGGGTGACCGCGGCGGCTAGGTAAACCCCACCGGGAGCAAGGCGAAGAACGCCCACCAGCATGGCGACATGCCGGTGCGCGTGCGCGGACGTTCGAGGGCTGCCCGCCCGAGTCCGCAGGTACGCCGCTTCAGGCGCCCAGCGATGGTGCGTCGAGATGGATGGTCATCGCCCCGCGTGCGCGAAAGCGGCGCGGGGAACAGAATCCGGCTCACAGGCCGGCTCGTTCACCGCATTCTTCTTTTTCGGCCTTGTGCCCGGCTCCTGCCTCGTTTCTGGCCGGCCTCCTGCCCAGTCGTCGCGCGTTCTCCTGGCCGGCTTCCTGCCGGGCCTCCTGGCCGGTCTTTTGCCCGATCGCCGGGGTTGGACGCGTCGCCGTGTTGCCGCGGCCGGGCGGCGCGGCAGTTGGGCGGTGCCTGCGGGGATATGGGCCCGGTTCGGGGCGCCCGCCTTGCGCATACCAGGGGGTCAACGCCCTTTAGCGGGAGGAACGGGTCACGGGATGGCCGGTTGTGGGGAGTTTCGTGACCTGTTCCTCCCGCTAAAGCACGTTAACCGGCGTTGCCGTGGCATCTCGCTTTCCCGTGCCGACCCGGAACGGCCCGTGCGGTATGGGGACTGCGGGAACGACGGGGACGATGGGGACTGCGGGAACGGCGGGGACGATGGGGACGCCAGGTGAGGGCGGACACGATGGATGGGCGGAACCGAACGGGCCCGGTGTGCGTCTAACAGGGTGCCGGCATCTTCGTCGTGCAACGGGGGAGGAAAACCGGGAAGGGGAGCCGTGCAGGATGACGTGAACGGAGAGAGGAACCCTGATGGCAATGGGGCGGGAAGCGGAGGCCGCGGTGGCGCAGCGCCTGGCCGGGGACAGCGAAGACGCGCTCATTTGGAGATGGAGTGG
The DNA here is from genome assembly GCA_023388385.1 of Actinomycetes bacterium. Lineage (GTDB taxonomy): Bacteria > Actinomycetota > Actinomycetes > Mycobacteriales > Mycobacteriaceae > Corynebacterium. The sequence goes on from JAEWGK010000277.1 coordinate 1,628, forward strand.
GGCCATCGGGAACCGCGCCGGGCCGACATCCTGTTGCCCGAGCTGGTGAAGGGCGCGACGGCGGTGGAGCGTCGTTCGCTCAATCGGCGTGCGAGGGCGGGGGACATGATCGCATTGGCCAGAAACGTCTACCTGCCCGCATGCACCTGGAACGAACTCGGAGTCACGGACCGGGGGCTCGTCCGGCATGCGGCAGCTGCGGCGGCGACCCGGACCGGTGTCCTCGTTGGCAGAAGCGCCGCCTTGGCACATGGCTTCCCCGTGCGCGACATCGACCCGAGTCCGGTGGAAATCGGGCATCCCCAGGATCGGCGGACGCGAATGGAAGGGCAGGCGGTGCATCGGTGGCTGCGGTGGCCCGAGGCGGATATTGAGGAGATTGGCGGTATCCGGGTGACCGCAGCCGGCCCGACCGTGGTCGACGTCGCCCTCCGGCACGGATTCGAGGAGGGGCTCATGGTGGCGGATGCGGCGCTGGCGATGGGGCATCCCCGGTCGGAGCTCGCCGCTGCGGCGATGTCGCTGCGGAGCCCCGGAGCGGCGGCGGAGGTCGTCGCCCATGCCGACGGGGAGTCCGGGAGTCCCGGCGAATCTGCGGCGCGGGCGCAGCTCATCCGGGCGGGAATCCTGGGAGCGGTGCCGCAGGTCAACGTCTTCACCGCGGGGAAGGTGCATCTGGGGCGGGTCGACCTGCTGCTTCCGCGGGAACTCGTCGTCGTCGAGTTCCACGGCAGCGGGAAGTTCGACGGGGTCTATGGCGACGGAGGGGCGCGGTTCTCGAGGGAATGGTGGCGTGAACGCCGGCTGGTGGCGGCAGGGCTCGGCACCGTGCACGTGGGATGGCAGGACGTCGAGGCCGGCCGGGTTCCGGATATGGTCCGTGCGGCCATCCGCGAGCGCGCCGCGCTGCTGGCGGTGGGCCGCGGTTTCGACGGCTACTTCCTTCCCGCGTCGCAGCGGTGGCCGGACGGCTTCATGACGTGGACGAAGGCCCAGCAGCTCGAAGAGCGACGGCGTGAAATCGAGGCGTTCGAGCATGAGCGGGACTAGTTGCATGAGTTGGATGAATCGAGGGGCAACTGCCGCAGCTGGGATGGGGCCGGCGGCGTCCGAATTGAGGGAGGGGTTAACGCCCTTTATCGGGAGGAACGAGTCACCAGGAGCCCGGAAATCGGGTGGTTCGTGACCTGTTCCTCCCGCTAAAGGTCATTAACCCCTCATGGTGGCGCGGGCGTGGAAGCCAGTGAGCTCGCTGGCAGGGAGCGGCAGGGAACGACCGGGAGCGGTGGGGCTGGTGGGGTTGGCGAGGTTGGCGAGGTTGGCGGGATGGCGGCGGGGCGCGAAGGGGACCGCAGGATGGCGGCGGGGTGGTGAAGCGTGTCGACGGGGATGTCGGCGGCATTTGGGCAGGAGGTGAGGGGCGGGCGGCTGCGTCGCCCGGCATGGCCCGGCAGCGCATCCCGGCATGGCCCGGCATCGCCCGACGGCGCATCCCGGCAAAACCCCTCAGCGCATCCCGGCGCCGCCCGGCGACACCCAGAATCCCACATGCACCACTGCTCACATGAGTGCGGCGGAGTCCCATGTATTACCCTGGCGTGAAGTTGTTGACCGTTTGTTCATCGACGATTCGT